>JAOTSL010000104.1 GCA_029864945.1 Gammaproteobacteria bacterium | reverse complement strand
TGATGTAAGAAGGGTGACTAGTTTTATATTTGCTTATGTTATTGATATTATGATGGCTTTAATGATGTAAATTAACAATAAAAGCTAGGAGGCTGTCGGACTTAACACTGTTTGACTGCAAACTCATGGATACCGATCAGAATTTCCTATCATGTTCGTTAAATAGAACCACTATTCGCCTCACATGATAAGAAATTCTGATTCGGCCCCATGAGTTTTCGCTTCAAACGGTTAAGTCCGACAGGCTCCTAGTAGCAAAATTTAATAATAATAAAATTAAGATTAGGGGAGTTAATTGTGTATTTGTATGCGGCATATTTATTAGGCGTTCTTATTGTAATAATCATTGTACTCAAGACATATCGTACACGTCAGGAACATGCGGCAGCTGCAAATATTGTTTTTGCAAAATATACGCATGGCAAGTTACCTAAAGATAAACAAAAACAGGTTCACGAAAAAGCAATCGAAATAGTAAAGACCACGGAACAAAAAATAAGAGGGTTTGCTAACGAGGTTGAGCGTTATGGCTGGTATGCGAAAGCCATGGACAGTTTACATATTCCTTCAGCTGTGCCCGAAAACCCAATGTGGAATAAGGTGAAAAACCCGTATTATGCTATTAAACCCGGAAACATGCTTATTCGCGCTGTTGCCGGTTATATTGCTAAAGAGCATGGAATTAATATTTCGGTTAGTGAGGCGAAAAATTATACGGGCAGCAAGGTTAATCGTGAAACGGAATCAACGAAGGATGCTTAAATTACGAAAAATATAATAATAGGCGGAAAAGAATGGTTGCAGGCTTATCGTCAAACTCAAATGTGTTATATAACACACTATTTAATCTCGTCTGAAACAATGATTCCCATTTTAAAGCCCTTTGTAAATGACAAGCTGTAGTTTGCTTGATCTTCTATCGACTTCCCCTTGAGGGCGTGGAGAAAGCCTTGTTCATATTGTCTCGCACTGAGATAAAATGGAGTCCTGATGCCAAATTTTTGCGGAGTAGGGTAGTTGTTTGCCATATAGCCATCTCTTATAAATACGTTTGCCTTATAAGAGTTGTCGGCTTATATCAAAAAAATATTAGAGTTATTTTTCTCTCTAATATATAAGGCTTTAATCAGTCGCTTGCTGCGTTGTTTTATTAATCCCAATTGGATACACAGAAAGAAAATAACTATCTACGCCAATAACTTTAACAGTTGTACCCGTTTTTTGGTCGGCGCCTTTTATTGCCCAATTTTTACCGTCAATTTCAATTTCACCAAACCCGTTCTGAATCGGGAGTTTGAGAACAAATTCTTTACCGATCATCTCTGATGTAGACGCATTATCTTCTGCGTTCTGATTTAACCAGTCGGAAAAAAGTACGCGTATTAAAAAGAACAAAATAGCTGTCGATGTTGCGAAAATAACGAGCTGGAGTTTCCAGTCCAATTCGGGGTAAAAGTAAAGTGCAGAGCCTGCAATTAGGCCTGCTGCAGCAAAAGCGGCAAACGCACCGGACAGCAACAGCGCTTCAACAACAACAAATATTAATGCCAACGCCCACCAGTGCCAAAATTCGAGAACGAACTCCATCGTTTTATCCTTAAATAGAAAATAAAATTGAAATAATTGTATTAAATTTATTTGTCGTACAATTATGTGAAATCATACAGGTTTTAGTAGCATATAGTGTTTTTAATAATAAACGAACCTGATTTTCTGTCAAATTCGCTGGTAAAGTTATTTGGCTGTTATTTGGCTTACTTTAGTCCAGCTTAGTCCAGTTTAGTAAGATCTCATTTGTGCAACCAGAATACCCATTAGCTTTATGCGGGAAGGATCAAAAATCATTGGTTTTATGTCAGGGTTTTTGCAGCTAAGAATGATCAGGTCATTGGTCTGTTCAAAATGTTTAATAACAGTATCTACATTATCAATTGTCGCTATAACGATACAGTTGTTTGCAGAGGTGTTATGCGGTTCGATAACAAGCAGGTCATTGTGGAATAACCCATTTTCTTGCATTGAGTCTCCTTTCATTTTGAGCACAAAACATTTTGCATTAACATTTAAATAAGCAGGAATATTAATTTTGCTTTTTTCTTTGCTTTTGTCCAGACATTTGCCGGATGATATTTCACCGTAATAAGGTAATTGCAGAACAGCAGGGGAGAACTCGGTGGTTTCATTCATTTGATTTAATGCTTTTTAAAATGACGCCACACTCAATATGATCTGTAAAAGGAAACTGGTCAAAAAGTGCGATTCGCTCAATGGCATGTTGGTCAAGCTTTTGAATATTTTCAATTAAAGAACTTGGGTTGCATGATATATAGATAATGGTATTAAACTGACTGATAAATTGTAGCGTTTCATTGTCGAGACCTGATCGTGGCGGGTCAACAAAAACAGCAGAAAACTGATAGTTTTCAAGATTGATTTCAGCAAGACGTCGAAATTCACGTGTTTTATTTAAGGCTTGAGTTAGTTCTTCACTGGACAGACGTACGACTTTTACGTTATTAATTTTATTTAAAGCAATATTATAGTTTGCGGATTTAACAGAGGTTTTTGATACCTCAGTTGCCAGCACGTTATCAAAGTTTTTTGAAAGTGGCAGAGTGAAATTCCCATTGCCACAATATAGCTCCAGAAGGTCACCTTTACTGTTTATTGTGTGTTCTGCAGCCCAACTTAACATTTTTTGACAAATGTAAGCGTTAGGTTGAGTAAAGCTGTTTTCGACTTGCTGATAATGATAGAGGCAATTATCAACGAGCATTTCTTCAATAACAAAGTCCTGCTCAAGTACTATTTTTTGTTTTCTTGCGCGTCCGACAAGTGCAAAGCCAAATTTCGCCTGTAATTCATTAGCGGCGACTTCCCAGTCAGCATCAAGTTGCTTGTGATAAATGAGAGAGACGAGCAGTTTGCCCGTTGTTGTACTTAAAAAATCGATCTCAAAGAGTTTGTGCGAGAGGGTTTCGTGTTCTTTTATTGCCTCAAGCAGCGGGGACATCACTTGAGATATAGTAATGGATGCATTAGGGAACTCGTAAATATTAACCGGGGTTCTCTTCTCCCCTTTTTTGAACATGACATAATTGAGTTCGTCCCCGGTATGCCATATGCGAAATTCTGCACGCATGCGAAAATGTATTTCAGGCGATTCAAAAACGCTAATTTCAGGAATTGTTACATTAGAGAATAGTTGCTTTAATTTTGCTGTTTTTTCGCATAACAGGGTTTTATAGTTCTGTTTGCAATCTAGTGGGGATTTATCGTTCATGTGCTTCTTATTTAAGGTGGAATCGTTGTTTTAATGTCAAGTTCAGTTTAAAAAACAGTCAATTGGCATGTGTTTTTAAATTGTGCTATATCTAAGCGGATTCTATCACTAATTTACGCAGGCATCATCAGGTTGGCGGCGTAACTGCAATGAATAATAAATTAAAAAAAACTTACAAAAGGTTTGCGAATGAAATATTTGATTCTCATGTCATTAGTTGTACTGACAGCATGTTCCGGCCCGATTACCAAAGAAAGTATTCGGCAAAATCCTGCTTATGCCACCACTTTTTCGGTTAAACAATCCTATCAGCAGGTTTTTGATAATTTACTGAAACAAAGTCGTACTTGTTATCTTAATCAGCCGACTACCAAACAATTGACAGTAGTAGGAAGCAGGGATAATGGTACTAAAACAGCAAATATTACATTGGAATATGTTTACGCAATGGCGGAACATGATGTGATTCTTATGCTTGATATGACCTACGAAGCGGATAAACAGACCCTTGTAAATGTTTATGCTAGTCATAAGGGAGATAAAAACAAAGCTGACATTATTGGAAAGTGGCTAACTGATCCAGCTGAAAAACACAGCTGTGCATGACGGTAAAGGTTTTATTTATTAGTCTTTTACAAATCTGACGAAATTTTTTGAGCTAATTTCATGATAGTTCATTTTACCTAAACTTAGATCTATGTACCATGCGCTAGTTGTTGTTATAGGGTTTTCTGGGTCTGGGGTAGGGACGTGCGGAGATGATGTCCACAAGCCATGAGCTTCAGATGCAAATGTGTCAGGGAAAATAAATAGATCAAACGGTGGGCTGATGCATTGCAAATCAAGAATCGAGTTTAATTCTTTTATATTAGGGACTCGCCAGCCAGCATCGAATGCAACCGACAATGCTTCAGACCATGTAACAAGCATTGGGCTGCCGATGCATTGTTGCGTGTCGGCGTCCCAGTGTTGCCCGTAAATACAACGATTCCAAATAAGACCCGTGATCACGTCTTTTACTGAGGCCGGAGCGCCTTCGGTAATAGGGGTTAAGGTGTCTGGGTCTATAAAATTTCTTGCCGATACTGTTTGAGGTGTCTGTGTTTTATTGCACACTTGAGCGTCGACTAATGGTGAGAGCATCATTAGCGTGACTAATGACAAAGTGTATGTTGATGTTGTCTGGATGTTATTTAAAATTTTCATAGAATCGTTATTAATAGTGTCGTTGCTAAAGGTTTATTTTCGTTGCGTTTACCATGATAGCTGGTAGTGCATCTTCCGTTTTGTTACAAACTTTCACAGAGTCTTTTGTTGATTTTCCCAAAAAAACACACCAGGCGTGCTTTGTTGAGATGGCCGAAGGTGTTGATGTCCAGTAATAGAATAATTCAGTGAAACTAGGGGTGGGGAAAAAAGTTGAGTCTAAAAAAACTAAGTTGGTTTCAGGTGTTTCAAAAGACATAATCGATAATAGCTCGTTTAATTTAGGTAATCGCCAGTTACCTATTTCGCAGAGTCTATTGTCGATAGTAGTAAAGTCTTTTTCATTTAATTCATTTATGTGGTCCTGAGTACTTCTAGTTGAAACTACATTAGAAGATCCGGGAGTGCTGTTGTCGATTTTAATGCCATCAGCCCCACCATTCGTTGTTGGGTTGCTGTTGTACCAGGTATACGTTTCATTGCGGTTTTTTGGGATTTCCCATAATAGACCTGTGTTTTGGTCATAGACGCAATTCCAGTCTGCTCCAGGTGCAAGACCACTCATTAAGCCTGTTGATGCTTCTTTTACATAAAGATATTTTAAAAAACGAGGTCCATTACCGCCGATAACAGCGCCATCTTGTTGCGGGAATTCGCCAACATCATTGCATACCCAAGGAGTATTATTATCTACATAACAGGTATTGATGCCAGTGTCATTTAATGCGATGCCGTTATTACCGTCGTCGTTGATGACGATGGTAATCGTACTTGTATTTGTTGTGGTAACGATATAATCGTCTCCACTTAATAGTGTAAGGGTTAGGGTTTCTGGATCCTCTAGTATCAGGTCAGGATAAATAGGGAGATAAAAAGTGAGGGCGGCGGTAGTGGCGGGAATAATAATTTCACTTGTTATGTCCGTTGGAGTGAGACGGTTTTCGGAAAAAGGAAATGCATAATCGAGACCTTCCACCGCATTTGGTCCGGGTGTTAGTTCAAATTTCACTTTTAAATCGAAGCCGCTCTTAGATTCAGGTAATGATACGGTAATTGCCACCGACTGATCTTCATTTACGTTTATATTATTTGCTAGATCCGATACCGGATTATTCGCTACTATAACCTTTGAAATATTAACGACAGGAGTAGATTCGTCATCTTCAACATTAATTTGAAAGAAGAAGCGTTTGCTTGCATCAATAGGCAGGTTGACAGTGGACTGCAGCTTACCTTGCGGGTTGTTGAGTATCACAAAACTGATAACTTCACTTCCTTCATAAATGTCGTCAGCGACTACGTTTAATCTAATACTTTTTGTTGTCTCGCCAGGTTCAAACGTTACTGTGTCACTAGTCCCGGTGGGTCGCCCAGAAAGGTCGTTAGGTGTCTGTAACAAGAAATCATTAAGGTTGTCGGCGCTGGAGCTACTACTATTGTAGCCAAATAGAAAAGACACATCGCTTTCTGAGGCCTTGGATAAGGTCGCTAAAATAGACACTGTACCGACATCTTCTCTTGTGGAGAATACGCTACTGGTAATGCTGGAGTCGTTGGCTTGTTGCTCCCCAAAAGAAAAGCTGATAACTGGTAGATATCTGAGATCCGGCGCGGTTGTGGCTGCAGGTGCACTTTCAGACTCAGGTTGCGGGGCGCAGCCTGTAAAAAGTAAAACAAGGCTTACCGATAAAGCGAAGATAAATGGAATATGGCGTTTAATAATTTGATTTCCTGGTCGTTAACTCTATGTATTATATTCGCTTAAAAGTCTAATTAGCTTAATGAGTCTGTGATTTCTATCACATATTTGATGGTTTTTGCTGTATTAGGTTCATCGTTTAGAAAGGATAATACACAAAATCTAGGTGTAAGCTCAAGAATATGGACTAAGTTCTTATTAAATAAGTATATTTGGTACGAAATTTGACTGTTTTTTCTGAAGGAGTGGATTGGCCGTTCATTTTTTGACGGTACTGGTGAAGTATTTGAAGACGGGCGGGGGGATAATTTCTTATTTGGTTCAATTTTGTGATGGCAGTCAAACTAGAACTGCCGGAAAGCTGATAACGTTATGTTTTTAAATAATGATTTGAATATTGATAATAAGCACACTAAGATTAATTGCAATATATGAATGCTCTGTTGTTGGGGTAAAGGTAAGAGATTTAAGTAAACGATTTACGAGCAGGATACTCGCTACATTAAATAGCAGTGATCCAGAATAATTTGGAAAAAGGAGATGTATCGTATGAAACCAGTTAAATCCTTAATAGCAGGATTAGCTTTATCGGCGGTGGCTAGTTCATCATGGGCAATAGGTAGTCTTGATAAATCTGATGTGAATGCTTTAACTGAAGAGTTAGGTGCTGCATTGAGTTACAAGGGAGTTACGCCAGCTGAACCATTGGGGTTGTTGGGGATAGATATTGGAATAGAAGTCACAGGTACTAAATTATCAGGTATTGATCAGTGGGGATCAGCGATTGGTAATACTGATGTTTCATTTTTGCCATTACCTAAATTACATGTTCACAAAGGTTTGCCAATGGGGTTTGATCTGGGGTTCGTGTATTCGAAAGTACCTTCTACAGATATAGCGTTTGCTGGTGGTGAAGTACGATATAGCCCAATAGGCGGTAATATTGCATTACCTGCCGTTGCAATCCGTGGAGCTTATACGACTATTCTTGGTGTAGATGATGTTGATTTTACAACTAAAAGTGTCGAGTTAACGGTTTCAAAAGGATTTTTAATGTTAACGCCTTATGCTGGTGTTGGTCAGGTTTGGGCTAATTCAAAAATTGGTCTTGGCTTACTGGATCCTGTTCTTTCTGCTTTAAAGCCTCTTGAAGGTGATGCTTCCATGAGTAAATGGTTTGTCGGTTTAAATGTAAACTTAGGTCTTATTAATTTTGTATATGAGACAGATCAAACTGGTGACTCGCAGTCACACACTATAAAAATGGGATTTAGATTTTAAATAAATCGCCATTTTTGTTTAAAAACCCCTTGTATGAACATGTTGCAAGGGGTTTTTGGTTATAGTGCGTACGAAAACCCCTCATATTAACCTCATTTTCTAATCTAAAACCCGTCCAGACTTAATCATAAAAATCAGTTAAAATACGCGGCTACATTGTTATTTATTGAGCCTTCAAGTCGCCTATATGTCCCAATTCTTTACCGAGCAAAAACTACAGTTCTTTAAGCCGCTTAATGGCAAGTATCGAGGTCAAATCGTTGATTGCCTGAGTACGTTTTATCAGCGTTTATATGGCTCGCTAGCTGATTATAGTCGTAGCTTTAATCGAGAACAGGTAATTGAAATTCTTGAAGAAGGCATAGCACGAAGCCCTGTGCTTGAGGATGATGCATCGGATGAGTTTACTGTACCGGTTAAAAACCAGCGAGAGCAGGCCAACTGGGTATTAAATCAGTTGCTGGAACATGGTTGGCTAGAGCGACACATGGATGAAGCAACGCTGCACAGTACCTACGCTTTTTCACGTTATGGTCGTTTGTTTACACAACCAATGGTTGAGGCTTCGGGTGGAAAGTTTCGTACTCGTCACCGTAATACGCGTAATACACGAAATGCGCTCCAGTCTTTTATCAATAACGGTGAAGTTCACGATTTACTCGACGCCTTTGAGTATTCCGAACGTATTATTTCTGATTTTTCTGACGTGATTGCTGAGCTTGAAGAGCGTAAACGCCAACTGGTGAAAGAGGTTGAGGCGCAGCAAGTTGTTCAGCGAGCCTCCGATGAATTTTTTGATTTTATGGAGCAACGTTTTATGCCTGATTTGGCGATTCGTCTATCGGCTGATTCGGTTGAAAAGTACCGTGATGAAATCAGCGAATTAATTGCCAAAGCCCGCCGTAAACATAAAACATTTAAGACAAAAGCAGAAAAAGACTTGAGACGAGCCGCGCCAGAGTTGATCGTGGTACATGACGACTCTGTGTATTTGATGATACTCGATGGTATCGAAACGCGTATGCACAGCGCGTCTATCATCATGTTACCTGCGCTGCGCGAAGCCTTAAACAATTTCACACGTCGAGCAGATATTATTATTCGCCAGCTTAGTTATGCGGGTACTGGTGTGCGGGTTCATCTATATGCTCTGTGTAACAAACTAAAAAAAGCATCCGAGCATGTTCAGGCAAATGCGCTGGAGGAAACGGGTAAAGCATTAGCGTCATTAAATGTTGGTTTTGTTGATACTGATAATTTGCGAATTCATGCTGAGCGAAAACAAAGGTTAATGGACAGTTCCATCGACGAACACAAAGATAACGACCAGCATTCACGTAAAGAAATATTCGTTCAAACAGCGGTGGATCTCGCGTTTGTTTTTAATAGCAAAACACAACGAGAATATTTGATAAATGCTTTAGCTGATGGACATCGTATTCACAGCCAAAATTTGCCGATAAAAGACGCTAGGGATTTATTAATGAGTGCTCATATGATTGAAGTTGGAGGCGCGTCCTCCAGTGAGTTTGCATTTAAAGTTGAGGCGTCTGGAAACCGGGTGAAGACTGATTATTTTGATCTCACGGATGAGTTCACCATTGAATTAATTGAGAGAGGTAGTCTTAATCATGCTGACTGAAACCTTAGTTGAAGCCCTAGATAAAGAGGGTGTTGGTCTGGATGAGTTTCGTGAACTTTGTTTGCGCTTGCTAAATAACGGTGTGCTTTGCCGCACTGAAAATCAGACAGAACAAGCGTTATACGATCGCTATTTACGGATTGAAGATATCGTTGTGGAATATTTACGACTCATCGGCATACGTATTTTGCATGAGCGTCATTTTTCATATCTGCGCTTGTATCCACCGGGAGCGCATATTCCAGGGATGGATGATGCTGACGAAACCGCATTTGCAGGTGGTTTGCGCGCCCGTTTACGACAGGATGAAGTCGCGCTTTTACTTGTGCTCAGATTGCAATACGACAAAGCATTACGTGAAGGTCAGCTTGATGATGCGGGTTTTGTTACAGAATCTATCGAAAGTATTAGCATCGCTATGAAGAATCTGTTGAGTCGCTCGTTGCCCGATAAAGTAGTGGATCGCAAACGGGTTTTTAGTCGTTTACGTCAGTTGAGATTATTGGAATACCGTCAGGATGACAATATGGAGTCTGCCGAGTCTTGGATAAAAATACACCCAATGATTGTGACTTTTGTGACTGATGAGGCGTTGTCCACGTTAGAAGACG
>JAOTSL010000103.1 GCA_029864945.1 Gammaproteobacteria bacterium | reverse complement strand
GGAACGCGCAAAGTAACTCGCTGTGTTCACCAAGTGAGGCGGTATATAGGATCTCGGAGCCTTTAAACGCCTTGTGAGTGACTGTACCTCGCAATGAGCTGCTTTCATCAGGTAGTACGTCATCAGGCCTAACAAGCACGTCAACCTCTGTACCTGTTGGCCAGTCGTATGCTCGGTCACCACTAAAGGAGCCTAGCTCTGTTTCAATCATGCCGTGTGATCGCATAATACCGCGTAGAAATTTTCCTCGGCCTATGAAGTCAGCCACAAACCGGTTTGCTGGGTCATGATATAAATTGTAAGCGGTATCCCATTGCTGGAGCTTATTGTCATACAGCACGCCAATCATATCGGCGACCGCAAATGCTTCAGCTTGATCATGGGTGACTAAAATACCGGTGACACCCTGATCTTTTAAAATGCAACGAACTTCATTACTTAACCGTTCACGTAGTTCTACGTCAAGATTTGAAAACGGTTCATCCATGAGTATTAATTTTGGTTTAACGATTAACGCTCTGGCCAGAGCGACACGTTGTTGCTGGCCGCCGGATAATTCGTGAGGGTATCGATGCTCTAACCCTTGAAGCCCGACGATTTCAATCATTTCTGTGGTTAATTTTCTTTTTTCTGCAGAAGATTCCTGGCGGAGGCCAAAACAGATATTTGATTCTATCGTCATGTGTGGGAATAAAGCGTAGTCCTGAAAGACCATTCCAAGTTGTCGTTTTTCTGCTGGAACGGTCGAAGTGCTGCTGGAAACGCTGTTTCCGGAAAGTATAATCTCTCCGCTTTGAATGGATTCGAGTCCGGCTATTGCGCGTAAAATAGTGCTTTTTCCACAACCGCTGGGTCCAAGCAGGCAAACAAGGTTGCCTTCACGTACGCGCATGGAAAAATTTTTAACGGCGACGTCGTTGCCGTATCGACATTCGATGTTTTTTAATTCAAGTAGTACAGTCATGAGTTTTCCGGGCTTAAGGCGTTTTGCCCATTAAAAATTCCAGCAATGCCTTTTGGGAATGTAAACGATTTTCGGCTTCCTGAAACACGACACTTTGAGGGCCGTCAATAACGTCGGCGGTAACTTCTTCGCCGCGATGAGCTGGAAGGCAATGCATAAATAGCGCATCCGGTTTTGCCTGTGACATAACTTGACTGTTAACCTGGTAATTTGCAAATGCGGATTCACGCAGGCGCTGTTCTTCTTCCTGTCCCATGCTCGCCCATACATCGGTAACAACCAGGTCGGTGTCTTTTGCTGCTTGCATCGGGTCTGATTCGAGTCTGACATTATCTCCACCGTGCGCGACAATGACTTTGTCTGGCTCAAAGCCTTCAGGCGTTGAAATGACTAACTGAAAATCGAATTGTTTTGCCGCGTTAATAAATGAATGGCACATGTTATTGCCGTCGCCAATCCAGGTAACTGTTTTGCCGCGAATATCGCCGCGATTTTCGACAAAAGTTTGGATGTCAGCTAACAGCTGGCAAGGGTGATAAATATCTGTTAACGCATTAATGACGGGCACGGATGAATATTTTGCAAAAGTTTCAATTTTGCTGTGTTCAAATGTGCGAATCATGATGATGTCGACCATGCTCGAAAGCACACGTGCAGAGTCTTCAATCGGTTCGCCGCGACCTAACTGAGTGTCACGTGGTGATAAAAAAATTGCCTGGCCACCAAATTGAATCATGCCGGTTTCAAACGAAACGCGGGTACGGGTTGATGATTTTTCGAAAACCATTCCCAGTACTTTGTTTTTTAGTGGCTCGTAAATTTCACCATTGTTGCGCATGGACTTTAGCTCTTGTGCGCGGTAGATAATGGATCTCAATTCATCGCTGGTTAAATCATTTAAGGTAAGAAAGTGACGCAACATATTATTATTATTTTCTCGTTGTGAATTCATTTATTAATTTGCAGATAGTGTCTATTGTTGTGTCTGCTTCAGTTTTGCCAAAAATTAAAGGCGGTAGTAATCGTATAACGCGTTCAGATGCGACATTAATTAAAAGCCCCTGTTTAGCTGCATTTGCTACCAGCTCACCACAGGGTTGATCAAGTTGGATGCCGAGCATCATGCCTTTGCCGCGAACATCAGTTACGGCAGGCTGGTTTTTGAGTTTTGTTTTGAACTCATCAAGCATGTAGTTACCCATGTTTTGTGCGAGTTCATTTGCGCCGATTTTTTGCATGGTTTCAATAACCGTTGATGCAACATGGCAGGCAAGCGGGTTTCCACCATAAGTAGACCCGTGGTTGCCAGGTTTGAATACGCTAGCGGCTTTTGAGCCGGCAACGCAAGCACCAATAGGAAAGCCATTGCCCAAGCTTTTTGCTAGCGTCATTACATCAGGTTTGATGTTGTTGTGCTGGTGAGCAAACCACTGACCTGTTCGGCACATGCCTGTTTGAATTTCATCCAGCATCATTAGCCAGTCGTGTTCGTCACACAGCGAACGAATCTCATTTAAATATTGGCTGTCAGGTATGTTGATTCCACCTTCACCTTGAATTGGCTCAACGAGTACCGCGACGACATTTTTTGTGTTTTTTGCAACGGCACGAATTGCCTCAATGTCATTGTAGGGTACGCGTGCGAAACCGTGTACTAATGGCTCGAACCCAGCCTGTATTTTGCGATTGCCGGTGGCGGTTAGTGTGGCAAGCGTTCGGCCGTGAAAGCTCGTTTCCATGACGATAATTATTGGATCATGAATGCCCTTGTCGTGGCCAAATAAACGTGCAATTTTTATCGCAGCTTCGTTGGCTTCGGCGCCGGAGTTGCTGAAAAAAACAGATTCCATACCCGATAACTCGCACAGCTGAGTAGCCAGTTTTTCTTGTGCCGGAATACGGTACAGGTTTGAGGTGTGGATTAGTTTATGTGCTTGTTCACTAATAGCTTTACTAATATCTGGATGAGTATGACCCAGGCCGCAAACCGCGATGCCTCCGAGTGCGTCCAGATACTTGTTGTTATTGGTGTCCCACAAGTATGCGCCTTCGCCTCGCTCAAAAGCGATATCGAGACGGCCATAGGTATTCATTATGTTGTTGGTCATAAGTTTTAGGTTTTTCGCCGTAAAATAAAAAGCGGCTATTTATTGAAATAGCCGCTTAAAAATACTTTCTATATTAGATGCGGGTAATTTAGCCCGCAACGAAGAATTCAAGTGCTGATTTTAGAACGGAAATGCCCGAGACGCAAACTAGGAAGGGGGTAAAAAGGCGAGAATTCGTACCGAAATAGCAAAAAACACGCTATTTCGGCACAAATTTAATACTTTATGGATTACTTGGAAAAATTGGCGGACACAAAGTCCCAATTAACCAGCGCCCAGAACGCTTCCAGATAATTTGGACGAGCGTTACGGTAATCAATGTAATAAGCGTGTTCCCAAACATCGCAAGTGAGTAGTGCGGTTTGGCCTTCAGTCATTGGTGTACCGGCGTTGCTAGTACTTGCTAACGCAATGCTGCCATCACTGTTTTTAACTAACCAGCCCCAACCAGCCCCAAAAGTGGTGATTGATGTTTTAGAAAATTCTTCTTTAAACGAAGCGAAAGAACCAAAAGCTGCGTTAATAGCCCCTGCTAATTCACCTGTTGGCTCGCCGCCGCCATTTGGGCTTAGGCAATTCCAGTAAAAAGTGTGGTTCCAGATTTGTGCTGCGTTGTTGAATAATCCGCCTGAAGATTTCATGATGATGTCTTCAAGTGACATTTCCTCAAAATCAGTACCTTTTATCAGGTTGTTGAGATTGGTTACGTATGTTTGATGATGCTTGCCGTAGTGATATTCCAGTGTTTCTTTAGAAATCGTTGGAGCTAATGCATCCATTGCGTAAGGTAGTTCGGGTAGTTTATGTTCCATTTGAGGACTCCTGTTTGATTTTATGCCATGTGCTTTAGGCAGAGTCTAAAAAACTACTGCTCATATTGCAAGCCTGATAAAAATGGTTGGTTATTTCGTTGTGTAGCATTCAGTATATTTGGGCGAATTTGTGTAATATACAGGGTATGAATCCAATTGAACTCAGTATTTTTTCAAGCAGAATATCAGCGATATGCGATGAAATGGGAATTGTGCTCCAACGCGCCGCTTTCTCTCCCAATATAAAAGATCGCCTGGATTTTTCTTGTGCGATTTTTGATGCGAAAGGTGAATTGTGCGCACAAGCTGCGCATATTCCGGTTCATCTGGGCAGTATGGCCTACGCCACTCGGGATATTATTGGCCAGGTGGACTGGAAAAAGGGCGACATACTGATTTTGAATGACCCTTTTCTCGGCGGCACTCATTTACCTGACGTTACTTTGATTGCACCGGTGTTTTTAAATAACAAACTGCTCGGTTATGTCGCTAACAGGGCGCATCATGCTGACATTGGTGCTAACTCCCCCGGTTCTATGCCGGTTTCTTCAACTTTAGAAGAGGAGGGTATGATTATTCCTCCGACATTGATTGTTCATCAGGGGGTGAGGGATGATGAGTTTTATCAGAGTTTATTGAAAGCTGTCGCTAACAAAAAACAAAGTGAAGGTGATTTCTCCGCCCAGATAAGCGCCATTCAAGTGGGACTTGATCGTTTGTTAGTACTTATTAACTCAATGGGTGACGATCAATATAAGCAAGCCTTGAAAGGGCTTAATGAATACGGTGAGCGGCTTGCTAAGTCGGCTTTAGTGGAGATTCCCGATGGTGAGTACTCATTTACTGATGTTATGGATGATGATGGGCAAGGTACAAGTGATATAAAAATATGTGTAAAAATATCAGTCAACGCACATCGTATCCATGTTGATTTTGAGGGAACAGCCGATCAAGTAGCGGGTAATATCAATTGTCCATTATCGGTTGCTGCAGCGTCTGTTTATTATGTATTTCGGTGTTTGATGCCGCGGCAAACGCCTGCGTGTGCTGGTACCTTTAAACCCATTTCATTGTCAGCGCCTGTTGGCAGTTTGTTAAATGCTGTTCGCCCGGCAGCGGTGGCCGCAGGCAATGTAGAAACCAGCACGCGAGTGGTTGATGTGGTAATGGGGGCATTGGCGAAAGCAATTCCTGATAAAGTAGCCGCTGCCAGTCACGGTAGTATGAATAACGTGGCGATGGGTGTGCGAAGTCAAAAACAGAACTGGGATTATTACGAAACACTGGGCGGCGGCATGGGTGCTTTTAACGGCGGCGATGGCTTAAGTGCAGTGCAAACACACATGACGAATACCTTGAACACGCCTATTGAGTCACTGGAATTGCATTATCCTTTGCGGGTGACGCGATATGAAATACGCGATGGTTCAGGCGGTAAAGGTAAGTTTAATGGTGGTGATGGTTTGATTCGGGAGTTTGAGTTTTTAGATGACGCGCAAGTTACCTTACTTACCGAGCGCAGAATAAAACAGCCCTGGGGGGTGAATGGCGGAGGCGATGCTTCTGTCGGGGTGAATTTTTATGATGGCGAAAAAGTGGGTGGCAAAGTTTCATTAAAAGTGAAAGCAGGAAAACGTTTGAGAATTGAAACGCCGGGCGGTGGTGGTTTCGGTAAAAATAAATAAGATTTTAAATTTAAGGTTGTAAATATTATGTGCGGAATATGTGGTGAGTTCAGGTTTGATAATAAGCCGGTTGATGTTTCGTTAATTACATCTATGATGCAGCGCCTTGAAAAACGTGGCCCGGATTCCGCAGGTGAGTTTTGCCATGGAAATATTGGTTTGGGTCATCGACGTTTGGCAATTATTGATTTGTCAGATAAGTCAGCGCAGCCTATGTTTGATCCAACCTTAAATCTTCATCTGGTTTTTAATGGCACCATTTATAATTACAAAATTTTACGCGAGCAATTATCCAAAGACGGTTATTCTTTTTTCTCCGATGGTGATAGTGAGGTTATTCTAAAAGCCTATCACAAGTGGGGTGAGGATTGCGTTGAGCACCTTCAAGGTATGTTTGCTTTTGCTGTTTGGGATAATGAAAAACGAGAATTGTTTGTGGCCCGAGATAGAGTCGGGATAAAGCCACTTTATTTTGTAAAAACCGATAAAGAATTTCGCTTTGCTTCAAATATTCAAGCGTTATTGGTCGCGAAAGATATTGATACATCCGTTGATTCTGTTGCTTTGCATAATCTGTTTTCTTTACATGCTGTTGTGCCTGCACCAAGGACGATATTTAAAGGTGTTCGCAAAATGCCTCCGGCACATTGTTACACTATTAGTGAAAACGGTGAGATTAAACAAAAACGATACTGGTCACTTGATGCCACACGCCCTGAAAAACCCTTGTCTGAACCTGAATGGATAGATGCAATTCATGATGCGCTGCGTCAGGCGGTAAAGAAGCGAACCGAAATTTCTGATGTGCCCGTTGGTGTTTTGTTATCGGGTGGTTTGGACTCCAGTTTATTGGTGGCATTGTTGGATGAGGCTGGCGTTAAAGATATTCGGACTTTTTCTATCGGCTTCGATGACATTGGTGATGAAGCAGGAAGTGAATTTGAATATTCTGATGCGGTAGTTGAACGTTTCAAAACAAATCACCAAAAGTTACACATAGCAAATGAAGAAGTATTAAGGCGTTTACCCGAGGCTGTGGCTAACATGGCTGAGCCTATGTTTGGTCAGGATGCGGTTGCGTTTTATTTATTGTCTGAGCAAGTATCAAAACACGTCAAGGTTGTGCAAAGTGGCCAGGGTGCAGATGAGGTTTTTGGTGGGTACTTTTGGTATCCACGTATGGAAGCGGAAAAAGGTGATGCGTTAGACCGTTTTCGAAAGCACTACTTTGATCGTGATCACGCAGAATATTTAAAAATGGTTACACCAGAATATCGCGGCGAAGATTATACAAGTCAACAAATCGAAGAGCTCTTAAATGAACCCGGTGCTGATACGTTTATGGATAGCGTTTTACGCATGGACACCACAACGCTTATTGTAGATGACCCGGTAAAACGCGTAGATAATATGACAATGGCCTGGGGGCTTGAGGCTCGCGTACCGTTTTTGGACCAGAACCTAATTGAAATTGCTGCGCGCATGCCTCCGGAGCTAAAATTTAAGTCAGGCGGAAAGCACCCGCTTAAAATGATTTCGCGTGGTTTGTTGCCGGATAAAGTGATAGATAGGCCAAAAGGCTATTTTCCTATGCCGGCATTGAAATACGTACAAGGTGAATTTTTGGATTTTATGCGGGATATACTGGATTCGCAGGCGTGTCGGAACCGGAACTTGTATCAGCGAGATTATGTCCAACAGTTATTGAATGAGCCGGAAAAGCACCATACACGCTTGAATGGCAGCAAGTTATGGCATTTAGCATTATTGGAATACTGGATGCAAACCGTTTTAACTGATTGATTTCAATTAGGTAGTAGTGGTTTTTTGTTTTAATTAGTGATAACCCTAATTCATCTGGTGTTTTAATTTAGCTGCTTTATGCTTACACTACGCACAATTAGTATGTTCGCCTGTATAGGGCGCAGATAGATAAAGTATCAGGAGTAGAAATAAAATGAGCGAAGAAGCGTTAAATCGTATTAAAGAGCAGGTAGAAAGTAACGCGGTTGTTATCTACATGAAAGGTACACCACAATTTCCTATGTGTGGCTTTTCCAGTCGCGCCGCTGCAGCTTTGGCTGAAACAGGTGTAGAGTTTGGTTACATTAACATTATTCAGGACCCTGAAATTTTTGAGCATTTGCCAAAATTTGCAGACTGGCCAACATTCCCACAAATTTACGTCGATGGTGAGTTGATAGGTGGATGTGATATCACGATGGAGCTTTCCGCAAGCGGCGAATTAAAAACGTTGATGACAGCGGCTGTTGAAAAGGCGAAAGCAAGCGTTGAAGAATAGATAGAAAAATAATTCTGATATTTAAAAGCCTGTCATTAGTTATTAAATGGCAGGCTTTTTTTATGGGCGCTTATTTTGATTCGTTTACGTGTGAATTATTTCTTTCAATTAATAACAAATTATTGAAAACTAATTCATCATTCAAATCAATATTATGATCTATCGACATCATCTGGTTTGATATGTTGTTTAGCTTTAATTAAGTTTTGTACCTGTAAATCAATAGCCTCTTGATCGGCAGGAAGTGGGTTAATTTGGTGTATAACCTTTACGGTTGTGCGAAACTGCTTTATGAAGTCTCGGCACTTATGGCAGATAAATAAGTGAAATTTCACTTTTATTTTCATTAAAAGTGAGAGGTTGTCGTCGATGTGATCGCTTGCCAAATGGCTTATATCTTTGCAACTTAACATATTAATTACCTTGAAATTTCTCAATAGCCAGGAATACTTTTGTGCGCGCCCTGTGCAGCAAAACTCTACTATTAGACTCACTAATCTCCAAAATCTTACAGATTTCTTCCATGCTCATGTCATCCATGTCTCTTAGTGATAATATTGTTTGCTGAATGGCGGGCAATTTATCTATCGCCTGTCGTATGCAGGACTGTAATTCGTCACTGGTTAGGAGCTCATCCGGAGACTCAATGTTCCACCGTGATGGCGGTACGGCCCAATGGCCATTGTCACTGAATCTTTCCTGAGGCATTCCTATAATTTCTAAATCAGCTGCATCTCCGGCAGAAAAGTGTCTAGACTCCTTACGTAATCGACTTTTGGCATTGTTGCTTACAATGCGTAATATCCAGGTTTTTAAGCTGGAGCGACCTTCGAATTTAGGTAGTGCTTTAATAACGGATACCCATGCCTCCTGAACGACTTCGTCAGCAATTGCGGTTCCGACGATTGCTCTAGCAACGTAAAGCATGCTGGAATGATAATCTGTTACGACGTCTCGATAAGCATTTTCATCACCATTTAGTAAACGCTTGATCAGGATTTGTTCTGGCATATATAAATCATTTTTTATGAGTTTTGTAACAATAGAGTTAGGAGTTTGTCTTAAATTTTATAGGTTGTACAAATAGATTGATCAAAAGTTCACTTGTTTTACACAGGGTATCGAATTATGAAGATGTTATATACAGTTTTTATTCTTTTGGCTTTGAGTTTATCTTCTAGTTTTATAAAAGCAGAAGAGCCGGACTGGGAAAATTATAACCAGTTACTTAAACAATATGTAAAACCGGGTCAATTAAATAATGTTAATCTGATGACGGTAGATTATTTAGGCATAAAAGGTGACCCGGCTTTTAATAAGCTTGTGTCTCAACTTGTCGTATTTGACACAAATAAACTAGTGAATAAGCAGGAGAAGCTCTCTTTTTATATTAATGCGTATAACGTCCTTGCTATAAAGGTGGTTTTAGATCACTGGCCCGTAAAAAGTATAAAAGATGTGGGTGGTTTATTTTCGTCAGTGTGGAAGGAAGACGCCGGCAAAATTAATGGTCAGATGGTATCGCTTCATCAAATAGAGCATGAAATTTTACGAAAAATGGGTGAGCCACGAATACATATGTCTATTGTGTGTGCGTCAGTGAGTTGCCCTGATCTTAGAAATGAGGCTTACACGGCAGACAGGTTGAATGAGCAGCTAGATGAGCAGAGTAAACTTTTTCTTGCGAACACAAAAAAAGGCCTTTATATAAAAGGAAATACAGCATTCGTTTCAAAATTATTTGACTGGTTCGAAGAAGATTTTGAAAACAAAGGCGGTGTTAAACGCTTTATTCGTCAATATAACAACGACGTGAATGAAAATACAAAAATAGATGCTGATATAGAATATGATTGGCAGCTCAATAAGTT
>JAOTSL010000268.1 GCA_029864945.1 Gammaproteobacteria bacterium | reverse complement strand
GGGTAGTGTACCTTTAGCCGCCTGGCTTCTGTTTCTATCGACTATACTCTGGACCACCGCATACGACACCATGTACGCCATGGTTGACCGAAAACATGACCTAAAAATTGGAGTCAAATCCACGGCAATCTTATTCGGCAGCAATGACAAAATCATTATTGGCAGCTTACAACTTGCTGCATTAACATTGTTGGCGATTGCAGGTGTTTATCTTCAGCTCGGCACGCTGTACTATAGTGGCCTTTTTATCGCAGGCTGCTTTGCGGTGTACCAACAGGTTTTGATTAAAAGTCGCGTTGAAAAACAATGCTTTAACGCTTTTTTGAATAACAACTGGTTTGGTATGGCTGTATTTACAGGTCTGTTTTTTCATTATTTGATCGATTAAATCACACTCAAATCAAATAACTTCACCCAGCTTACCCGGAATTTGTAACTAATTATGTTTGGCATTTTTGAAGTATCAGCGGTCCTTGCGGGCTTTGCTCTCCTGATATGGGGATCCGATAAGTTCGTAGATGGCGCTGCCGGTATGGCGCGCACCCTCAATGTATCCCCCCTTATTATTGGCCTTGTCATTGTGGGTTTTGGCACTTCTGCGCCCGAAATGCTGGTTGCTGCAGTAGCGGGCCTTGATGGAAATACCGGTCTCGCCATCGGTAATGCGCTTGGTTCAAACATTACCAATATCGCACTCGTTTTAGGTGCGACCGCGTTAATGGTGCCTCTAACCGTTCATTCAAAACTGCTCAAGCGTGAATTCCCAGTCTTATTTCTTATCATGGGACTTACGCTTATTTTATTACTCGACGGAAACCTTGGCCGCATAGACGGCATTATTCTGCTCTCGGGACTCTTGGGTTTTATTTTATGGATGATTTATCTCGGTAAAAAAAGCCAAGCAGAAAACAGCGGCGTTGCACACGACCCAATGCAAGACGAGTTTGAAGAAGAGATGCCTGATAAATTACCCATCGGCAAAGCATTAGTGTTACTTACAATTGGATTGATAGTGCTGCTAGTTGGCGCCAAACTTGTCGTTTGGGGCGCGGTAAGTATTGCACAGGCATTCGGTATTAGTGACCTGATCATCGGCTTGACCGTAGTCGCTATTGGCACGAGCCTACCTGAATTAGCAACGACTATCACCAGCGCAAAAAAAGGCGAGCACGATATTGCAATTGGTAATATTATTGGTTCAAACATGTTTAACTTGCTGGGGGTCTTAGGTATTCCTGCAGTCATTCACCCTGCAGCCTTTGATAGCGATGTAATGACGCGCGACGTACCCGTAATGGTATTGTTAACAATTGCCTTATATTTAATGGCCAAAGGTTGGGCAGGTAAAGCAGGTAAAATTAATCGTATTGAAGGTGCTGGCCTGCTGATTGCTTATTTTGCCTACCTTGGTACGCTTTTCGTCATGTCGACATAATGCCAACTTTATAAATGGAAATTGTTTTTATGGCCACAGTTATTATAGGAACAGTTTTTACGGAAACAATATGGATACTCTAAACCTCAAAGCCTCTAACGTAAAATGTGGCGGCTGCGTCAGCAATATTGAAAACGGTCTTCAAGACGTAGAAGGTATCGATGCTGTCAGTGTTACTATCGATGGAGGAAAAGTATCCATTACCGGAACCAACCTTAATCGAGATGCTATAAGCAATAAACTCATCGAACTGGGTTACCCAGAACAAGGCTACCCAGAGAATGCCAAATAATGAACAACACAGCTGAAATAATGCCATTAAAACCACACAATACTAAACGCAACATATCGCCTGAAGCACTCAAAGAGCTAGGAAAAGCCGTACTCATAACCGAAGCAGAAGCCATAACTGCTCTAATACCTCGAATTGATACCTTCTTCGTTCTTGCCTGCGAAATCATGTTGCAATGCGAAGGGCGAGTAGTTGTAACCGGGATGGGGAAATCAGGTCATATCGGCGGAAAAATCGCGGCCACGCTAGCAAGCACTGGTACACCGGCTTTTTTTGTTCACTCTGGGGAAGCAAGCCACGGTGACTTAGGTATGATC
The DNA here is from genome assembly GCA_029864945.1 of Gammaproteobacteria bacterium. GTDB lineage: Bacteria > Pseudomonadota > Gammaproteobacteria > S012-40 > S012-40 > CALZJE01. The sequence goes on along the minus strand of JAOTSL010000268.1, from coordinate 1,070 downwards.
ACCTATAAAGACGTTGTTCTGGCCATATCAAACTCCGGCGAAACAGATGAGCTACTCACAATACTACCCATCATTCAGCGTCTTGATATACCACTTATTTCAATGACCGGAAACAAAGAGTCCAGCCTAGCACTTAGCGCCTCTGTTCACATTGATGTCAGTGTCGAAAAAGAAGCCTGCCCTTTAGGGCTTGCGCCAACAGCAAGTACCACCGCGACTTTAGCCATGGGAGACGCAATGGCTGTCGCCCTTCTGCAAACTCGTGGGTTTACCGCTGAAAACTTCGCACATTCACACCCTGGAGGCTCTTTAGGTAGACGCCTGTTGGTTCGTGTTAAAGATATCATGCATACGGGCGAGGCAATCCCCGAGATAAGCGACGACGCTAGTGTCAGTGAGGCGTTACTCGAAATGACCAAAAAAAGCCTAGGATTCACCACAATAACAAACAAAGAAAAGCACACTGTTGGCATATTCACTGATGGCGATTTGCGTCGTTTGCTAGATATTCCGAGAGACTTTTCGAAAATGAAAATTAAAGAAGTCATGATTAAAAACTGCATGACCGTTCAATCAGAATTATTAGCCGCTCAAGCACTTGAAGTGATGCGAACAAAAAAACTTAACGCCTTTCCAGTAATTGATGCAAACAAAAAACTAATAGGTGCGCTTAATATGCATGACCTATTAAGAGCAGGATTTGTATAAATGCAGAACATTCTAGACAAAGCAAAAAAAATAAAACTCGTTATTTTTGATGTAGATGGCGTATTAACTGATGGCTCACTTTTCGTCACTGAAAGCGGTGAAGAAATCAAAGCGTTTAACTCCCGCGACGGTCACGGCTTAAAAATGCTGCAAAACTCAGGCGTTATTGTTGCCATCATCACTGGCCGCACATCCAATATCGTCACGCATCGCATGAACGAACTGGGTATTGACCGCGTCTATCAAGGCGTGCGCAACAAGTATCCTGCATTTGTGGAGCTATTGGAAAAGCTATCCATTACTCCGGCACAAACGGCTTACGTCGGCGATGACGTTGTTGACCTGCCAGTCATGTCTCATGT
>JAOTSL010000102.1 GCA_029864945.1 Gammaproteobacteria bacterium | reverse complement strand
CATTTCGTATCTCCTCCTTTCCGATTAATCAAACCAAGGACCAAGGCCTGACAATATTGCCACACCCAAAACCAAAATCCAGACGATAGTTAGTGGAATAAACACCTTCCAACCAAGTCGCATGATCTGGTCGTATCTGTAGCGAGGAAAGGTAGCGCGAAACCATAAAAACAAAAACAAAAATATTGATGCTTTTGCTACCAACCAGGCAAGGCCAGGGACAAAGGCAAATGCTTCTTCCAGTACAGGTATACCCTGAAACGGTGACAACCAACCGCCCAGAAACATCAATGACGTTAACAGAGAAATCATAATCATCGCACTATATTCTGCCAAAAAGAATACGGAAAATGTCATCGAAGAATATTCAACATGAAAACCAGCGACGATTTCTGACTCACCTTCCGCAACGTCAAACGGCGCTCGGTTGGTTTCTGCTACACCAGAAAGAAAATAAACAACCATCATTGGAAACAAAGGAATCCAGAACCAATGAAGAATACTGCCTTGCTGCTTTTCGACGATATCGACAAGATTCAAACTGCCACCGGCCATCAACACACAAACAAGTGCGAAGCCCATTGCAATTTCATAAGAAACGATTTGTGCTGCGGAACGCAAAGCACCTAAAAAAGCATATTTGGAGTTAGATGCCCAACCAGCAATAATAACACCGTATACAGCCATCGACGTTATCGCCAAAATATATAACAATCCAGCATCAATATTTGACAGAAGTAGACCGTCATCAAAAGGCACAACTGCAAACGCGGCAATTGCTGGTATAAACGCAAGCACTGGTGCGATCAAAAATAATATATTATTCGCTTTCGTAGGAATAATCGTTTCTTTCATTATCAGCTTTAATGCGTCAGCAATAGGCTGTAACAAACCTCGCGGCCCCACCCTGTTGGGTCCAATCCGTACTTGCATATAACCAATGACTTTGCGTTCTGCCAATGTGATATAAGCAACTGCACCCATTATAGGTAATGCTATTAACAATATTTTTAAAACAATCCAGATCAAAGTCTGAAGCGCATCAGGCAAAACCGACAGTAAATTATCAATAAACTCAAGCATTGGAAGCTCTCACCATTTCTTCTTCATCTATTTCAGGCTCTGAAGTTTTCTCAATTACGATAGGGTCTGATTGAGCTCCAAGTAATGCACTTGTAGAAGTACCCATCGGTATCGACACACATTGATCAGCTAGCCGCTCGTCAACCCAGACGATAACACTCACTTCGTTTTCACCCTGCTTAACCATTGCCACATCATAGTTTTCTAGACCAAGACTATTAGCAGTTGAAGGTGATAACGCGATTTGTACGTCGGCAATTTCATCTTTTGATTCTTGCAGGGCTGTGGCACGGCGAACAACGGCATCTCCGGAAAGCAAGCCTGTACCGCCAACGATAGATAAGCCTTTTTGCGAATCAGCTTTCACTTCAACATCTATTGAGTTGTTTTTACTTTTACTATTCTCAATAGTCGTTACAGTTTTCATCAGGCCGTCTAATTCGTTAAAAATATCTTCGACACTAATATAATCAAAGCCGTCGACTTCAAATAAATTACCTAACACACGAAGAACTTTCCATGCCGGCCGCGCCTCTCCAACGGGAGGAACAATACCATTAAAACTTTGCCAGTCACCCGCAGCATTCACAAGTGTTCCTGCTGTTTCTGCATAAGTGCAAACAGGTAAAATAATATCTGAATATTGTTTCATTGAATCAGTAACAAACGATGTTAAAGAAATAACACATTCTGATTTTTCAAGATTACTAACCGCAGTAACCGGGTTAGCTACATCATACTCAGCCTCCAAGCCAAGCAATACATAAGCACTTAAATCCTGATCCAGCATTTGTTTTGCATTCAAACCAGTTTTAGCTGATTTTCCGCCAGCAACAGCACGGTACGGCAAAACACCCGCGATATGTGCACCAGCTGCATTTGCGCCTTCAGTCAAATAACTTAATGTCGAGTTTGTTGCGTCCGCAATGGCAGATGCCAGTGTTTCTAAACTACCTCGATTAGCGCTGTTTAATGCTTCTATCCCTAGTACTACAGAAGATAAATCACCTTCCATCAGGGATGATGCAATCGCTTTTTGCTCGTCGTTTATTTTTGCCTTAGCAATAGCAGTTTTTGCTGATGCCGAGATAGAGGCTTTTTTATTTAGTGCAACAGCTGCAGCAAGAACCCCAGTAAGCTGCCCGAGCATATCTGCAGGTGAAGCAGCTATATTAGCCAACACGGGAAAACGAACCGCATTTTCTCTCGTGTTAATAAAAGAAATTTTTCCACCTGCCAAAGCAGCCTTACGAATTCTGTGCCCTGCTATTGGCTGCTCTTTTCTAACATTGGAACCAATAAAAAGAGCCGCGTTAAGCTTTTCAAGATCAGCAACGTCATACCCAAGCGAAGGAAACAAACCCATTTGCGATTCTGTAGAAAAGTCCTGTTGGCGTAAGCGGTGATCCAGGTTTTCTATTCCCTGACTGCGAGCCAGTTTCTGAAAAAGATATAACTCCTCTGTCGTGGCATTTGGCGATGCCAGAAATCCGACTTTATCAATGTCAGAATTCAGTGCTTTGTTGATTCCGGTAAACGCCTTATTAAGTGCGGTTTCCCAGTCAACCGTTTTCCATGATCCATTCTCTTTTATCATGGGTTGCATAGCACGATCATCGCTATTTAAACCTTGATAACTAAACCGGTCTCTATCTGACAACCAAGTTTCATTAATTAACTCGTTATCCTTTGGTACAACTCGCATCACTTTGCCTGACTTAACATGCAGATGTGTGTTGGAACCAATACAATCGTGTGCAGCAATGCTGTCTCGTTGTTGCATTTCCCACGAGCGAGTTGAAAAACGAAAGGGTTTTGAAGTTAATGCGCCTACTGGGCAAAGGTCAATAATGTTACCTGACATTTCAGATTCAATTGCATGTTCGATGTATGTACCGATTTTCATGTGTTCGCCGCGGCCTGTGACCCCTAGCTCTTTTATGCCGGCAATTTCTTCACCGAATCTAACGCAACGGGTACAATGTATGCAACGTGTCATATCAGTAGATATAAGTGGGCCAAGATTTTTATCTGCGACAACGCGTTTATTTTCTGAAAACCGCGATACGTCGCTGCCGTATCCCATGGCAACATCTTGCAACTCACATTCGCCACCCTGATCGCATATTGGACAATCGAGAGGATGATTAATGAGTAAAAATTCCATGACACCTTTTTGTGCAGCAATGGCATTTTTAGATTTTGTCATCACCTTCATGCCGTCTGTAACTGGTGTAGCACAAGCAGGTAATGGCTTACGTGCTTTTTCTACTTCAACCAGACACATGCGACAATTCGCTGCGACAGATAATTTTTTATGGTAACAAAAACGGGGAATATAAATACCTGCATAATCTGCAGCCTCGATGACCATGTCACCGTCACGCGCTTTGATTTGTTTACCGTCTATTTCAATCTTAACCATTGTTAACAAGTCCTGTCAGTTCGCCTTATACCATACACTTGCCGTGATCAATATGATATTGAAATTCATCACGATAATGTTTGATAAAACTGGCTACCGGCATTGCAGCAGCATCACCTAGCGCACAAATTGTATGCCCTTCAATTTTTGAAGCGACATCAACCAATAGATCTAAATCTTCCGGTCTGCCTTTACCGTTTTCAATTCTGTGAACAACTCTGGATAACCAGCCAGTACCTTCACGACACGGCGTACATTGCCCACACGATTCTTCATAATAAAAGTGTGAAATTCTATCAAGCACTTTAACCATGCAAGTAGTTTCATCCATAATGATCACAGAGCCCGCGCCCAACATTGAGCCGTGCTTAGCAATGGAATCATAATCCATTGACACATCCATCATTATTTCCGCAGGTAGAACAGGTGTTGAAGAGCCGCCAGGAATGACTGCTTTTAATTTTCCACCATTTAGCACACCACCTGCCATTTCGAGCAACTCTGGAAAAGGTGTACCCATTGAAACTTCGTAGTTACCGGGTTTATTAACATGACCGGATACTGAAAATATTTTAGTGCCGCCATTATTTGGCTTGCCAAGATCAAGAAACCATTGACCACCTTCACGCATAATTGATGGAACAGATGCAAGCGTTTCAGTATTGTTTATTGTGGTTGGTCGGCCATACAAACCATAGCTCGCTGGAAACGGCGGCTTAAATCTTGGCTGACCTTTTTTACCTTCAAGTGATTCGAGCAATGCGGTTTCTTCTCCGCAAATATAGGCACCCGCACCAGGTTGGCAATACAATTCGAAATCAACGCCGGATCCCATAATATTTTTTCCGATCAAACCGGCTTTTCTTGCTTCTTCTAGCGCCGCTTCAAATCGTTCAATAGGTTCATAAAATTCACCACGTACATAGTTATAACCAACAGTCGCACCAATGGTGTAGGCTGCGATGGCCATTCCTTCAATAAGCGCGTGAGGATTAAAACGTAAAATATCACGATCTTTAAATGTACCCGGCTCGCCTTCGTCCGAGTTACATACAATATATTTTTGCCCTTCGGTATTGCGAGGCATGAAACTCCACTTAAGGCCAGTAGGAAAACCAGCGCCTCCACGCCCACGAAGAACAGATATTTTTAACTGGTTTATGATTTCTTCTGCGGGCGTTTTTTGCTTTAATATTTTTTTCCACGCAACATAACCATCGTTCGCCATGTAAGCATCAAGCGTCCATGACTTATCTACATGTAAGGTGCGAAAACAAACCTCATTAACCATTATTAAGACCCCTAAGTCCTATATTATCTGCACTATTATTAGTAGCTGAACTATTTAACTGCATCGATAATCTCATCTAATTTTTCTGGCGTAAGATTTTCGTAATATACTTTATTGAGCTCCAGCATCGGTGCACCCCCGCATGCTCCCATACACTCAACTTCTTTGATACTGAATTTTCCGTCTTCTGTCATTTCGCCAACACTAATACCCAAACGCGTTTTTAAATGCGCCAGAACATTATCACTACCACGCAACATGCAGGAAATATTTGTACATACACTGAGTTTATTTTTGCCGACAGGTTTATGCTCGTACATTGAGTAAAAAGTTGCTACTTCATATACTGAAATATTTGGCATCCCTAGATAGGCTGCCAGCGCATCCATTAAGTCACTGGTCAACGAGCCGTCATATGCGTCCTGCACAATATGCAATGCAGGAATAACGGCAGACTGGCGCTGGTCCTTCGGATACTTTGCTGTCCAACTATCTATCTTTGCCAGTACCTCAGAAGATAACTCTTGCTTTGAAGAGATTGCTTTATTTTCTAGTGTCACTACCATTACCGGTCAACCTCTCCAAATACAATATCCTGCGTACCTATAATGGCAACCACATCAGCCAGCATGTGCCCTCGGGACATAGCATCTAATGCAGCAATGTGCGGAAAACCAGGTGCACGTATTTTCATTCGATACGGCTTATTCGCGCCATCAGAAATTAGATAAACACCAAACTCACCCTTAGGATGTTCAACTGCAGCGTAAGCCTCGCCTTCAGGTACACAATATCCTTCGGTAAATAATTTAAAGTGATGGATTAACGATTCCATATCACCTTTCATATTTGTTCGTTTTGGCGGGGTAACTTTGTGATCATTTAACATGACAGGACCGGGATTTTTACGCAGCCAGTCAATACATTGCTTGATAATACGATTTGATTGACGCATTTCATCGACACGAACTAGGTAACGATCGTAAGTATCGCCGGTTACTCCGACAGGAATGTCAAAATCCAACTTATCGTAAACTTCATAAGGCTGTTTTTTACGAAGATCCCATTCAACACCGGAACCACGTAACATTGGACCGGTAAACCCGAGTTGCATAGCCTCTTCTGGGCTAACTACTGAAATACCAACTGTTCTTTGTTTCCAGATACGATTCTCTGTCAACAATGTTTCGTATTCATCGACATACGTCGGGAAACGTTTTGTAAAATCCTCAAGAAAATCCAGCAACGAACCCTGACGATTCTCATTCATTTTATCAACAGCTTTCTGACCGTGCCATTTAGATGCTTTGTAGTGAGGCATTTGATCAGGCAAATCACGATAAACACCACCCGGACGATAATAAGTCGCGTGCATTCGTGCACCGGAAACCGCCTCATAACAGTCCAACAAATCTTCACGCTCTCGAAATGCGTAAAGAAAAATTGTCATCGCACCAATATCCATCGCATGCGCACCAAGCCACATAAGATGATTTAAAATACGTGTGATTTCGTCAAACATGACCCGAATATACTGAGCACGTACGGGAGCTTCTATACCCAATAGTTTTTCGATCGCGAGTACATAACCGTGCTCATTAGCCATCATGGATACGTAATCGAGGCGATCCATGTAACCAATATTCTGATTGTATGGTTTGCTTTCTGCTAGTTTTTCTGTGCCACGATGAAGCAGACCGATATGTGGATCTGCGCGCTCAATAACTTCGCCATCCATTTCCAGCACCAGACGTAATACTCCATGGGCTGATGGATGCTGCGGTCCAAAGTTTAACGTATAGTTTTTAATTTCTGCCACGACCTACTCCTTATGACTCTGAAGGTGTATTGCGGTGGTCGTCACGTATAACGCGGGGCACCAGTGTTCGTTCTTCAATACTAACCGGCTCGTAAACCACTCGTTGTTTCTCTTCGTCATAACGCATCTCTACATTACCGACCAATGGGAAGTCTTTTCTAAATGGATGACCGATAAAGCCATAGTCTGTCAAAAGACGACGTAGATCAGGGTGGCCTTCAAATATGATTCCAAAAAGATCAAATGCCTCACGTTCGTACCAGTCAACACAGCGCCAGACACTCACGACCGAATCCAGACGTGGCATATCTTCTTCAACAAATGTTCTAATACGAAGTCGACTATTATGCTTGTATGAAATCAAATGATACACGACAGCAAAACGCGGTTGCGTCCATTGATGAGCACCATTATTTTCATTTACTCGACCACGACTAAAACCTGTTTCAGTAGCGGCTTCCGTTTGCCATTCAGTACTACCGTACGTCAGGTAATCCACACCGCATAAATCAACAATCTGTTCGAAAGAAAATGTACTGTCATTGCATAACGCATGACAAATTTCTAATATATTTTTTGAAGCAACAACGATTGTTACTTCATCAGACTCAGACAATGTAACCGAATCGATAAGATTCGATAATTTTGAATTAAGCTGTTCTATTAATATTTGGTTATCTTTAGTAGCCATAACAGCGTCTCACGTTCGCGCAATAGTGTTGGTGCGTTTAATTTTATTCTGCAATTGAATAATGCCATACAACAATGCTTCAGCAGTCGGAGGACAACCTGGAACATAGATATCAACAGGAACAATTCTGTCACAGCCTCTAACAACTGAATACGAATAATGGTAATAGCCACCACCGTTTGCGCAAGAGCCCATCGAAATTACCCAGCGAGGCTCTGACATTTGATCGTAAACTTTACGTAATGCAGGGGCCATTTTATTCACTAATGTACCAGCAACAATCATTACATCTGATTGACGTGGACTCGGCCGAAAAATGACACCAAATCTATCAAGGTCATACCGTGATGCACCTGCATGCATCATTTCTACGGCACAACAAGCCAAACCAAACGTCATTGGCCACATGGAACCGGTACGTGCCCAGTTAATCAGGTAATCCGCTGAAGTAGTGACTACGCCTTTTTCAAGAACGCCTTCTATTCCCATTCCAGGGCTCCCTTCTTCCACTCGTAAATAAAACCGATAACGAGTATCGCCAAAAATATAACCATTGCACCAAAACCAAACCATCCAATTTCAGTTAAAACGATAGCCCAGGGGAACAAAAATGCTATTTCAAGATCGAAGATAATGAATAAGATGGCGACAAGATAAAAACGCACATCAAACTTCATACGTGAATCTTCAAAAGGTTCAAAGCCGCATTCGTAAGTTGAGTTTTTTTCGTCGTAAGGGCGCTGGGGTGCAACTAGCACGCTAGCCAAAATTGGCGCGCCACCAAACACCGCACCCAATATGATAAAAACCAATATAGGTAGGTAATTTTCTAACACATTCCCCCCTCTTTGGGTATTGACACGCTAGCCGTGCCCCCAATTATTCATCCTCAATACGACCACAATTTATATACTTAATGTGTGTCGCGTTACCAGAGCAAGCAGTCTAGGCTAGACCGCCACATCATGTCAAGCCATGACAACTTTATTTCATCCATATAAAACAAACACTTATAGTTTTTGTTAAAACAAGTATTACTTATATTTTACATGGGATTTTATCAAAATGGTGCCGATGGCCGGACTCGAACCGGCACAGCTTACGCCACTACCCCCTCAAGATAGCGTGTCTACCAATTTCACCACATCGGCAATAAACTTTCTAATTATTCTGGAGGTAGATCGCCAACAGGCGCCTCTTCAGGCACTGCAGGCAAATCACCTACAGGTGATGGCGCAATAATGGAGGTAGGCACTAGACTACCATCAACCACGCTATCAGCCGTATTAGCCTTTCCTGAAAAGTAAGCTAAAGATAAGCTTGAAACGAAAAATATGGTACCGAGAATAGCGGTTGTTCTCGTTAAAAAAGAACCTGAACCAGAGGAACCAAATACAGTTTGTGATGCACCGCTACCAAACGCTGCACCCATATCCGCCCCTTTACCCTGCTGAAGCAGAACAATAGAAACAAGACTGACAGCCGCAACCAAGTGAACAATTATTAATATAGAATCCATGTTTTTTACCCTGCTGCTTCGCAAATACTGATAAATTCATCAGCCGCTAAAGACGCGCCACCTATTAGGCCGCCATCAATATCAGCTTGCGAAAATAACTCTTTGGCATTAGCGGCTTTTACGCTACCACCATATAAAATTCTAACTTTTTCCGCTACAGCTGCATCTTCTTTACTGATCCAGCCTCGAATGAATGCATGCACATCCTGAGCTTCCTGCGGACTTGCTGTTTTACCTGTGCCGATAGCCCAAACAGGCTCGTAGGCAACAACAGATTTTTCAAGAGCAGAAATTCCAACCAGATCAACAACAGCCTGCAACTGTCTTTCAACAACCGCTTCTGTCTGCCCTGCTTCACGCTCTTCAAGAAGCTCACCCACACACAACACGGGCAGTATCCCACCATTTTGAGCGGCAGCAAATTTTTGCGCAACAATTACATCGGTATCACCAAAGAGAGCTCGTCGCTCAGAATGTCCAACGATTGCATAGGAGCAACCAATATCCTTGAGCATACCAACAGATATTTCTCCAGTGTATGCACCAACTTCTTCTTTCGCTACATCCTGACTACCGTAAGCGATACTCGAACCTTCAAGTTGCTTTGCGACTTCAGTTATATAAACAAACGACGGACAAACCAATATCTCTGCATTAGCAATCTGGCTACTTCCTTCTAAAAGCCCTTTAACAAGAGCGATATTACTTTCTCTGGAACCATTCATTTTCCAGTTACCGGCAACCAGTGGCTTACGCATTATTAGTTCTACCCTCAGTTGTTGAAAAGCCCGCAAGCATACCGAGGCACACCGAAAAAATCAAACATATTCTAAACTTTAGGCCCGCATTTAAAAGACTGATTCAAAATCCATGTTAAAATTCGCTCAACCTTGCACCCATTGTGCAAAAATTAGTCACCACAGCTATTTAAG
>JAOTSL010000101.1 GCA_029864945.1 Gammaproteobacteria bacterium | reverse complement strand
AGAGCAAGAAACAAAAGCAAAGGTTAAATCAGCATTACGTTACCCCACGATTGTGTTAATTATTATCGCTATCGGACTGACAATAATCAACGTATTTGTTATTCCAAACTTTGCCAGTATGTATGCAGGCTTTGGTGCTGAGCTTCCTCTACCCACGCGGATACTAATGGGGTTTTCAAGTTTTATGATCAACTACTGGTATGTGTGCTTGAGCATTCCCGCACTACTGGTCTATGCGTTTATGAAATACATATCAACCGATAAAGGAAAAATGATTTGGCATAAAAAAATGACCAGCTTACCCTTATTTGGAAAACTAATTTTGCAGTCAGCCATAACGCGCTTTGCACGCAGTCTTTCCATCACCAGTACAGCAGGCGTACCAACAGTACAAGCACTCAAGATAATCGCATCATCGGTGGGAAATGCGTACATTGAAAGTAAAATAAATGAAATGAGAACAGGGTTAGAACGTGGTGAATCCATTACCTTGAATGTTAAACGAGCAAATATATTTCCTGGCCTGGTTGTACAAATGATAAGTGTAGGTGAAGAAGCCGGCACACTGGATGAAATGATAAGTGAAGTAGCTGACTATTATGAGCGTGAAATTGAATACACCATAGAAGCACTCACTGCATCGATAGAACCTTTAATGGTAGTAATGATCGGTGGGATTGTACTGGTTATGGCGCTGGGAATATTCCTACCGATGATCAGTTTGTTGGGGGCCATTAAATAACAAAACAACACATAATATTGCAACTAAGGAACATTATTAGCCTCACTTTAGAAACAAACTCTAAAAAACATGACCCAAGTCACACTTTCATACGCAAACCATCTCCTCGCCCTAGCCCCCCTAAAGAAGTTCCGAAACCCAGACGATAGTTAGGTTATATAAATTTAAACTGCCACGCGTATCAACATTCAAAAAATGCGTGGAGCATGTACAAGGAGATGTAAAGATGAAAAGACAGCAAGCTGGTATGACATTAATCGAATTGGTAATTGTAATTATCGTATTAGGTATTATAGCAGCCGTAGCAGCACCTAAGTTTGCAGACATTTCCGGCACAGCAGCAATATCTGCTCAAGACGGTTCCAGAGGGGCTGTACTTTCTGCCTATACAATCTCGGTTGCAGTCGACCAAGGCACACCAACATGGACAACCTACATTAGCAAAATTGGTCAAATGACATGTGGTGCTAGTAACGGTATTTGTACAACAGATGACTTTGACAGTGATACAGCAGCGAAAGGTGATTTAGAGTTCAAATTTTATAGCAGCGCGACTTGCGGCGCGGCTATAACTGCCGGCACCGATACCATTTTCTCATATAGAGAAGGTGCAGTTAACACTGCGGTTGCTGGCACAGAAACATGTGTTGATATGAACTAACAGTACATGATTTTAAAAATTAAAAAGCCGGCGGAGCATATTCCCTCGGTTTTTTTATATAAAAACACCTATGAAAAGCAGACTAATTATACCCAAACAACACGGCATGACACTGATTGAATTAGTCATTGTTATCGTTGTTCTAGGTATAATCGCTGGAGTTGCCACTGTAAAAATGAACAATTCCATGTCATTTTCATCAGGTATTCAAGCGACAAAAATCTCACAAGACATTCGTCACGCCCAATCGCTTGCCATTAACTGGGGGTGCGAACTTGATTTTACAACAACAACCACAAATTATGCTTTTACAAACAGAACAGCTATGGCTGGAAAAATTTGCAACACTGCAGGCTCGGCAATAAAAGACCCTGCAACCGGTAATAATTTTAGCATAAGTCTTAAAGATGGCGTTACATTCACTGCCGGTATCGGCACTTTCTATTTCGACTCCCTTGGTCGACCTAATGACAACTTAGGCTTGCTTACAACCCCTAGCAGTTTCACGATAAGTGGTAACAATGCGATCTGGACAATTGTTGTTTCCCCCATCACTGGCTTTGTCACCAGTACCAAATTGTAATGAAAACGCTAAAAAAACATCGTGGATTCACGCTAATTGAAATAATAATGGTAATGATTACAGTAGGCATTGTTGCAGTTCCAGTTGTTGGAATGTTTGGCAGCGTAGGAAAAAGCCTTATTTTAAATTCCGAGACTACTGAAGCTGATGGCTATGTTCAAGCATGCGCCGAACACATTGTTGTAAGAAAACAAAATATTCGCATTGCATTGATTGACAACACCATATGTTCCAGCATTCCAACATCAGCTACTTTTACGCTTAATGTTATTATCACCAATGGGGCTGCCCATGCATCATGCCCCACCGCAATCGGCACACCCACATGCGTCGCTGCAGAAATTACCGCCACAGTAAATGGCAACGTTCGTTCCAGTGCCGTAGTTTTTTTAGTCGAGTAATCTCATGAGAAAGTTTTCGTCAATTAAAAAAAACAACGGTCTAACAGTAATTGAACTGGTAATAGCGATGGTTGTGTTTGCTATTATCGGATCCGTTATGACTCAAATGGTTAGTCGTAGTGGAATGGCATACAACGCGACAAAAGACAGCATCGCCGAACTTAGTGAATTGAGATACGCATTTAAGAGGATGGAAAAAGAAATACGACAAACTGATTATACCCTAGGAGTATATAACATAGGCCTAGCGTCCCCAAGCGTACTAACATTTACTAAGATTGACGGCACATTTGTCACTTTAACTTACACTCCCGCATCAAACTTACTTGAACTAAGTTATGATATTCCGGCAGTAACAACAGCAACTTTACTCGATAATGTTAATACATTTACCGCAAGTTATTATTTAAGCGACGGTATCACAACTACAACCAACACCAGTCTTATTACGTTTATCCAACTTGATGCAACAATCAATATTGGCAACAGCACGCAAAATCTGTCTACCCGTATAGCGTTGAGAGATAAAGTATGAGACGTGCTTTCACTTCTTGTAAACAAAAAGGTGCTATTTCAGTTGTTATTGTGTTTATACTCGTTGTTGTTGTTTCTTCAATGCTGGTCGCTGCGTTAAATATCGCCTCATCCAGCCTGAGTGACCAAAATCAAAATCGTGACGCTATTCAGGCCTTATTTGCCGCAGAGTCCGCAATTGATCGAGCAATATACATTTTAAAAAATGATACTGGCAGTTGCACACCAGTCCAGCTGATCGATCTTGCGGCTCACACTTACTCAAATGCAAATTTGAAAGTCAGTTTTCAAATTGTCGCGGCCTCTAATCCATCCGCCGGTAATTGCACCATAAAAGTAATGGGGAAAAGTAATAATATAACTCGATATATTGATGTAACTTTAGTAAACAGCAATGGTGGTACAGGAGCCGTTGGTGGCTCCGCCTTTGTGTTTAATGAATACTTTACCGACATTAATACCTGGGTAGATTACCCTTCCGTGTTAATAACTGGCACAAACTCCACAATAGCCATCGACCCAGCGAATAACTGCATGAACCCACCTTGTATTGATCTCGCCAACGCAGGAACTGGGTCATTTAATATTCACACTGGCGATATAAGTGGTCATATTATTGGTTATATCGAAAAAACGATTGCTGTTACGATAGGCACTCCCGCCCCTATAACAGCCACAGCACAAATGGCCACTGCATACACCAAAACAACACTAGGTAATAACCCACAAATTACAAGCCTGGACCTTGTTGACAGCACAGGAGTTTATGCCACCGTGAACCTTGCTAGCGACAATACCAAACGAAATATTCCATGGACTATATCTCCCTCACCAACTCTCTCATTCACCGCAGGCGCAAGATACGACAGGGTTCGAATTAATTACGATTTAAAACAAGCAAATAAAATTGGGTCTGTAGACGTGTGGGTTGATGAAGTGAGTATTTTCATTCCAGACATTGCCGTTCCGGACTGGAATGTGGCCACTTGGATTGAGAACTAATATGAAACAATAAAATCAAGACAATTTCATTTTTTTAAATTGATTTATTTCTACATATCATAACTCCAAAAACATAAGATAAATTATTTAATCGTATTATATTTCAATTACGCGATTACGGCCGGCTTCTTTTGCTTGAAACATCCCTTTGTCTGCAATTTTTATCATATCGTTAAAAGATGATGACAGATCTTTGGTTACGCCTATACTTACGCTGACTTCAAGCACCTTTCCTTCGACTTCAATTTGTATTTTTTCAATTGCCATTCGAATACGATCAAAAACCGTTAACGCATCATCGTTCTTTATCACTGTAACACAAACAAACTCCTCCCCCCCAAATCGAGCAACGATATCACTCGTACGAAGCTGAGACTTCAGTGTTTTCGATATCTTAACTAACACCTGATCACCTGCATCATGCCCATATTCATCGTTGATTGATTTAAAATTATCAGCATCAATCATAGCAACGGCAATATCAATGCTGTCACGCTTAGCATTAGCATACATCAATTCACCCATGTCAAACAAACTTTGTCTATTGTAAACACTCGTTAAAAAATCACGAGTAGCGCACTCGTTGATATTACGAACAAACCCAATCATATTTGTGTTCTGAAGCACGCGACAATAGAACTCATTAACAATAAAAGGCTTTGTCATATAATCATTTGCACCGACTTTTAAAAGGTTAACAATAAGTTCATTATCATTTTGAACAGACAAACCAAGAATAGCAATCTCTTCTCGTTTTCGGTATTTTCTAATCTCAGAGATAAGACTAAGACCATCCATTTTTGGCATAAAATAATCGGTAATTACTAAACTAATATCAGGGTGTTCGTTCATAACAGCGAGTGCTTCCTCACCATTAGAGGCAGTAAAAATGTGGTACCTAAGATTTCCGAGTAATTTCACAAGATATTCACAAAAGGAAACTGAATCATCGACAGCTAATACTTTAACAAACTGATTGTTGTATATATTTTTTATCGTTGATGCGAGGTACTTAATATCACTGGGATTCCGTTTTACAATATAATCTATTACAAACTCTGAATTCACTGTATTTTTAATAGCAGACTTAATTGAACCAGTGAGAATAATCGATGGGATATTATATTGTTGAACAAGATCAATAATTTCACCATTCGGCGCATCAGGAAGATTAAGATCCAGAACTGCACAAAGATAATCGATACCTTGCAATAATAGGTCTTCTGCTTCTGCATAACTGGATGCAAACGCAATTTCTATATCTGATATGGCCTGCATTTGAATCGATATTAAATCACAAAGAGAAGCACTATCGTCAACAACCAATATTTGATTCTTATATCCCATCAAATTATTCCATAGCTAAAATATAATGCATTGCCTTTAAAAGCCACACAGGGCTTATCATTGCCTATAGTTATTACTTGGACTTATCGCAATAAATACTGAAATATGTCGCTCAAAATCCCTTTTAAATTCGTAGCGCGCGTAGCGCTGACAACGAGGGTTGACAAATACTTTCATTAGACTCATTAGTCATAATACGTAATAGATTAGCTACCTACAACGACAAAAAACTGATTATCTTTAGTTTATTTTAACTTCGCCTTTTAAACCGGTTTTTATGCCCAACTGGAGCGGAAAATTATAAATATTTAGAACAACTCAAGTATTATCCCGACATTGCCGTAAAACTTACAAGCCCCAAAACTTACTTGTTAAATGCTGATATATGGTTTTAAATAAAAAAATAGCAAAGAAAGATAACTGTTCCTTCGGTTTTTTTGACGATGGAATTTGCTTTGTGCGTGTATCTCAACATAAAGGAGAGCCCCCCTGTGTAGAAGACCTGGAATTTTGTGAAGGTGAGCTCAATTCACATCCACTTTTACTTAAGCATTTAGCAAAATCCAGAAACCTAAAAAAGACACACTGCAATACTTATATTCACAATCAATTCTATCAACTGCTACTGACTGATAAGCCTAGTGTGCCGGATGAAGACCTGACCAACGCCCTTCATTGGGAAATAAAAGACCTGCTCATCAACCCCATTGACGATGTCACACTCGATACATTTTCCGCTCCGGATTATGGTATTGGGAAGAAACACATTAATATTGTTGCGGCTAATAAAGCGAAAATATCTGAAATTGCAAAGCAATTTGAAGAGGCTAAACTCGATCTTAACGCCATTGACATAGAAGAGTTTGCCATTAGGAATCTGGTGATATTAGATAAATACGAAAAACTCGGCGTGGTTACGTTATGGCTATCAAGCGAACATGGAAAAATATTATTTTTTAGCGACGATAACCTCCACCTAATTCGAAATATTGACATAGGCTTTAACGCCATCACCAACAACCTTAACGGGATGGAGAACATTGCACTAGAAGTACAGCGCTCCATCGACTATTTCGAGCGCCACTACAATCAAATACCAATTTCAAATCTATTACTTATGCCAATTGGCCTTGAATCATCTGGATTTGAAAAATTTCTTAAGCAAAATCTGTCTCTATCTTGCCATAAATATGAAATCGAAAAACATATCAAAGGATTAGACAATATTGATGCCGCAAAATTATCAAAATTCCTCCTTACTATAGGTCTTGGGCTACGCCAGGAACAAAGGAAAGCCGATGCAGTACGTTAACCTATATACGGCTCAGTTCCCTCCTAAAGAAAAAATACATATCTCCAGAAAAGCATCAGGCATTATCATCGTTATTATGGTGATTTTAATTTCTGCCGCCAGTATCGCCTATTGGAAAATTGAGACACTTAAAAAAGAATATACCGAGTACCAAAAAACAGCATCATTTACCCAGCAGGCTCTAAGCAAAGTTAAAGACGAACTCAATCAATCGGGAT
This sequence comes from Gammaproteobacteria bacterium, assembly GCA_029864945.1. GTDB lineage: Bacteria > Pseudomonadota > Gammaproteobacteria > S012-40 > S012-40 > CALZJE01. The sequence goes on along the minus strand of JAOTSL010000101.1, from coordinate 2,982 downwards.
ATGATGACAAACTAAAAATCGACTTGCTCAATATAAAACAAAAAATAAACCACAAACAAGCACTTAAAAATCAGCTAACTCAAGAATCCACTGATATTTCTGCCAGTTTTTACAAACGTTTCGTCGCCTTATCCAACCAGGATATAAAAGGTTTATGGCTAAGAGAAATAGAATTTTCAGAAAACGGGCATAAAATAACGCTCACCGGGGCAAGCAGAAATGCCGGCCTTTTCACACAGTATTTACAAAATCTGTCTAACGAACTCATTTTTTCAGGAATTACATTTACTGTATTACATCTCGATACAGATGAAAAAAACACCTCCAGTAATATCGTTAACTTTATAATATCCACCGATAAGTTACCTGATAAAACACCACTGGAATCCGCTTTAAAGAAACTCCAACAATGAGTAGCAGCGCAGCATCAATAAATAATATAAAAAAACAGTACTTTAATTTAAGTAAAGGCATCAGGCGTTTGTTAATCACCGGCGTATTTGCAGCCGCATATGCCGTATTGGATATGGCTGTTATTCAACCGCTGATGGAAGAATACAGTGACGTGACCAAGTCTATTGAAAAAGTGAAAGCTGATGGTAAAGGATTTGCCGCACAATTACTCAATTTACAGGGGACCGTTGGCATAGACCCGAGCCTCTCAGATAAAAAGCAGTTAGAAGTTGCCACGATTAAATTAACCGAACTGGAAAATGACATAACTGCAGCGACATCAAAGTTCGTGACACCGCAACAAATGAGTCGATTTTTAAGCGAACTAATAAAACGCAGTGGTAAGCTCGAGTTGATCTCGATGGAAAATCATGAATATGATTCAGTTATAGTGAAAACCACTCGTGAAATACCCGCTGTAGAAAAAGCACCACAAAAAGGTGCAAAACCAATAAACGTAAAACCCATAATAGAAGTTATTGGTGAAGACAATGTTTATAAACACAGTGTTCGTCTGGTATTGCGAGGGAAATACGCTGATATTGCATCATATTTAAATGAAATTGAGAAAATGCCCTGGCGCTTATTCTGGCAGGAGCTTAATTTAAAAACAGAATCCCATCCCTACTCCCGCATTGAACTGGAAATATACACCTTGAGCCTGAACAAAAATTGGCTCACGCTTTAAACGACAGTTCAATTTCACCAACAAATTAAATTGGCGCATCACTTGCAATCTCCATGGGCATGATGATACGTAATTCTTTTTCGATAATATTATTGCTTTGCACTACAGCACTTGTTGATGCGCATACCGTAATGGCGGCAGAAACTAATCCTTTAGTGATAGCGATGACTGACCCGACCAAACCAGATTATTCTGACTCATCATCGCAAAGAAAATCGAAAGCAGCGAAAACAAAGACTAAAAGCCCACTTTCAAAGTTATCACTCCAGCAAACATTGATATCAAATAGAAGAAAAAATGCCATTATTAACGGCAAAACAATGGGGATTGGCGAGAAGATTTACGGTGCAAAACTAGTGAAAATTAATTCAAATAATGTTGAACTTATTTATAACGGCAAACGATTTACACTGAATCTGACCTTTCCTTCGAACATAAAGGAGGTCAAACGGTAATAATTTACCGTTAACTGGCAATGATTAACCCATACACCAAAAGCTTACTAACAATCACCGTACTCACGATGTTAAGCGCTTGTGCATCAACATCCAGCAAATGGCAAAAAGATGCAGAGAATAAAATTGCCGCAGAACTGGAAAATACTAGGCAAACATCTTCGTTAAATAACGAAGCGGTAAATAATTCACTTTCCAGTGCACTGATGCCACCGCTAAAAATGGACTTACCTCAACAAAGTAACTCGTCACCGGTTGAGCGCTTTAATGTGACCGTTAACAAAGGAAAAGCGCAGGATGTTTACATCAATCTGGTTAAAGGCACAAAATACAGCGTCGTACTTGATCCCAGCATTGAAGGTAAAATTTCACTAAAACTAAAAAATGTCACACTAGATGATGCCTTCAACTTTATTGAAAACGCCTACGGCTTTCATTACGAGAAAAGTGATACGCATTATATTATTTACGGAAAAAAGATAACTACAAAAATATATAACGTTGACTATCTCGATATAGACCGTGGTGGCAGCTCTGGTACCAGCGCATCCTCCGGTGGATTATTAGAGGGTAGCAAGTCAGGTGTAAAAATTGAAACAAGCAGTAAAGTTAATTTCTGGCGGAGTTTAAAAGAGCAACTTGAAACGATTATTGGCAAAGAAGATGGCCGAGGCGTAACGGTTAACGGACAATCCGGCATTATCATCGCGCGAGGCTTGCCTGGTGAACTACGCATGATAGAAAATTATCTCGATCAAATCCAATCAAGCATAACCCGGCAGGTAATACTTGAAGCAAAACTACTTGAAATTGATTTAGATAGCGGCTACCAGACAGGTATAAACTGGGGGCAACTATTTACCCGTGGTTCAACCTCACTAAATTTAAATCAAGTTGGTGGCGGCACAAGTTTAAGCGGCGCTAACACAACAGGTATCGCCGGAGGAAGAACAGATAGCATTGTTAGCAATGGCATTAACGGCGGTATCGCGTCCGCTTTTGGTGGTGTATTTAGCATGGCGCTACAAACAAGCAATTTCGGTGCTTTTATTGAATTGATAAGCACCCAGGGTAAAGTGCATGTACTTTCCAGCCCCCGAATTGCGACCATTAATAATCAAAAGGCCGTGATAAAAGTGGGCGGCGAAGAATATTACATTACCGGCATTGAGTCTGGAACCACATCAAATACCGGCGGTGCAGAAACAAAAACATCACCCAGCGTCACATTAACACCGTTTTTTTCGGGTATTGCTTTAGATGTTACGCCGCAAATTGATAAAGACGGCAACATTATGCTTCACCTTCATCCAACAGTGAGTGACGTAAACCAAAGAAGCAAAAGCTTTACCATTGATGGCAAGGGGTTTGACCTACCTTTAGCGG
>JAOTSL010000100.1 GCA_029864945.1 Gammaproteobacteria bacterium | reverse complement strand
GTTGACGCCTTATTTACCACAAGATAATTTTGGTTTTCAACCTGTTATTAATAAGTTGCTGGCTAAAAATCCCCAGCAGCGATTTCAGAACGGTCTAAAGTTAGTTGATGCGTTAAATGAATATGATGCCAAACTAGGCGATGTTTCTGAAATGGATTTTTCTCACTCAGTTGATGTTAAAAGAGTTCAAGAGGAAATAACCAGCTCAACCCAGAGAAAAGCTCAATTTCAAATACCAGAACTGCAATTTGAGCTTAAGAACGAATCTGATGGTGCACATACAGAGAAAAATGATTTTGGTATAAAGCAAGTATTCTCAATTGAGCATTTAATATCTAATCGAAAATACCAAATTTCGTCTGTATTGTTTATCACGCTTATGATGTCTTTAGTTTTCTTTATTCCAGGTCAGGAAGATGCGAAAAAAATCGATAATGTTATTTTTAGTGGACAAGATTCTGAATTGACAGTGGTTACCCCTCCTTTACTGAGTTTGAGTGACATTAGTCCATCAAATACAGCTATCGCTGAACCTCTTTTAAGCGAATTGGAGTTACGAGATAAAGTGGCAGCTTTACAAAACTCAGGATTGGATAAGTCGAAAATTTCAAAAAGTACAGAAGATACAGTGGTAGCAATTCCCGCTCCCGAATTGTTGCAAGCCGTGACTCAAATAAAACACGAAGAAACCTATGCTCAGCCGCCAATAATACTGAAAGCCGATGTTGAAAATGCAAAACAATCTGCATTAGAGATTTCTGAAAAAATTGAAATCCTGCAGGCAAGAGCGGAAGCTTATATGAAGCAATTAAAATTCACCATGCCAAAAGGTAATAATGCTTACACAACGTATATCGCAATCCAGGATTTGGACCCAGAGAACAGGCAGGCACGCGAAGGCATTGCTAATATAGCCGAAGGTTATGCGTATATGGCAAAACTTCAAATTAACAAACAAAATTTCGAAAAAGCGACTCAGTACATCCAAAAGGGATTAACCGTTCAGGAAGATAATGAATGGCTAATCATGTTACAACTGGACGTAAATGAATGGCTACACATCCGTCGAACAAAACCCCTAGGCAGCGGCGCAGAAGCCGTTGCTTTTGATTAATGCCGTTTATGCTTAAATAACTCACCAACTAATGTGCAGGTTTCTGCCGCTTATCAGACCATGCTTGGATGCCACCTTCATGTGGTTTTAAAACTTCACGGCCTGAATGACTATGTAATCTGACCATGTCTAGGTTTTTACATTTCGGACATTTTTTTGTTTTAAATGTGAATAAGTGATAAATCGAAAAAATAGGTGCCAGAATTATTAAGGGAAAAATCCCCGTGATGACAGTGATCGCAAAGGTGGTTAGCCAGATAAAACCATCTATAGCAAAACTACCGTATTCATCGTGTATTGGCTTACCTACATACCCGCAGCTTTTACAAACTTTAGTATTCATTGAAATAATCTCCGTATTAAATAAAGAAAATTTCCTCCCGCGAGTATTGTTCTCTTAAATGATATTAATTTATGTGACTAAGTTACATATCTAAAACGATAGTGAAAAATAATGTATTCGGCAATAGATAGATGAACTCCTCATCACTATCCCTAGCGAGTTGACCTGAACTTCATTGGTCCTTCGTTGGTGTTTTTTTCTCGGTTTTTTATTTTATTCAAAATTCCTGAACGCATCTGCCATGAATAGTTATTCTGTGATAACCAATTCTCTTTCAGTCGCTCAGTTCCCTTATTTTATCGGCATAGTTTGTATATTGTCATTGCTGTTTAAAAATAACTCAAATATCGATGATCTATTGGTTAGATTAAGTAACTTGTTTAACCGGATAATATTGTCGATCAATATTAGTTTTTCTTATTATTTTCATAAAAATAAAACATAAAGAATCCCGTTTTTTAATAGTGTTTTTTTTAATGAGCTGTTGTCTGAGGGAATATATTTATGGAATGCGGATGTTGTTTTTGAAAATATTCAAAATATTTTGATTTCAGACCAGTATCCAAATACCACTTTGTTATAAACGGTTACCGGGCTAGCGTTAACGTAACAGGGTCTTATGCGATATAAGAAATAATGCCCTGTGAGCAAGATAAGTTTGTATGAACTAGTAGACAGTTTTGCTAGGTACATAATGTCATTCTTATGTTATTGACCGATAATATCTAGTGACTTCAGTTATTTATCAATTACATCCAGGTTTTTCATATTTTCTTTAATTAACAGTTAATGTTGGGTTGTATAAAGTTTATGAGTGGATTGAGTAGCAACGTTAAAAGCAGGATAGGCGAAATAGCATATATGCTAAAGTGGGCTATGATGCGCGTATGCACGCTTAAAAAAAATGCAGAGAAACGCCTGCTTCGTTTAATACTTTATCAAACCGATTGTGTTTTCTCGATTAGTCCATTTGTTGAAGTTATAATAACTTCTATACGATATGGGTTAATCAAATTGTATTTATTATTTTGTTTTTCCGATGATACTCGTGACGACAAAATAGTAACTACCTTTTGTACCAGTCCAGAATTTTTCGTCTCGTGAGTGTGAGCCACACTAAGACTAAAATAAAAAATCCCTTTACGATTTTATTTAAAGGGAAGCTACAGAGCTTTATTGTCCGCGATTTATTTATTCCTCTACTATATTTTTTACCTGGTCGCAGTGGTTCTAATGATCATAGCCGATACTTTTTTATTTCGGAACTAAGTCGGTCACAAAAACGTAGTAATTTTCTTGCTGTCTTTTTTATTATCTTTTTGTTTTTGACACTTTTCCCTTTATATAGCTTTGCGGCCGTGTACACAGTTGATACGACAATTGATGAGCTTGATGGTAGTTGTGTTGATGGTGATTGCTCATTGCGTGATGCCATTTCATTGGCAAATATAGATGTCGCTGCTGATACAATAAATATTCCTAGTGGTACGTATACGCTAACGCTTCTTGCTGCCGGCAATGAAAACGAAGACTTAAATGTTCAGGATGATTTGGATGTTATCTATCCGGTTACAATAACTGGGGCCGGCGAAGCACTTACCATAATAACTTCAAACACTGGTAATAGTACAAGTCAGCGCTATCGAATATTTCAATTTATGACGACTGCTGCGGGTTCAATATTGTCAGATATGAAAATCCAAAACGGTGGTAATGCTTTTTCGACTTTAAATGGCGCTGGTATTTATTCGTCGGGCAGCATCAATATATCAAATACCACATTTACAAATAATAAAACGGGAGGTTTTGGCGCAGCCCTATATACAACCGGTGGGATACTTTCAAATGTTAATGTTGATGGTAATACCGCTAAATTTTCTGGGGCAGGTATATACAATGTCACTAATTTGTTAACCATCAATACCGGCTCGACCTTTAACAATAATTATGCAACCTCATATACAAATGCAAGCTCGCTTGGCGGTGTGATTTACAGTACAGGAAACGTTGCAATTGTAAACTCGACCTTTACCGGACGTGCTAACGACGCATACCTCGGGGGTGCGATCTATATGAGTGGTGCCAACCTCGATATAACAAATTCCAGTTTTAGCGGGTTTAAAGCATCCAATAATGGCGGTGTTATTTACGCTGCGGGTGGTACCTTTACTGATGTCACCATAACGGGTAATTTTGCTAGCGGGAGCGGCGGTGCCATTTATAATATTACAAATCCATTAACGATCAACGGAACACTAAATACGTTTACTAATAATCGTACCACCGCTTCCGCAACTCGCTTAGGTGGGCATATATACAGTAGTGCTAATCTCATTATTTCAAATACTGACTTCAACGGTCTTGCCGGAACCAATGATTCCTATCGAGGCGGCGCAATTTACGCGGCAGCCGATCTAACACTTTCTGATTCAAGCTTTGATGAATTCGATACGAATAACACCTCTGGTGCAGTCCACATGACAGGGGGAACATTGACGAATGTTGCTTTTAATAATAATTATGCAACCTGTCTAGGTGGTGCAGTAAATAACAGTGTTAACCCGCTCGTTATAAATGGCACAACAACATTTTCTGGGAATAAAATATCAACGAATGTCGGCTGTTTTGGTGGCTCCATCTACAGCACCGCACTTGTGACAGTTTCAGATGCTGTATTCACCGATTCAGATGGAACAAACGATGCCAGAAGTGGTGGCGCCATTTACTCTACCACGACCTTAAATCTTTCAAATACCTCATTCGATTCCTTTGAAACTTGGGCTTCCGGCGGAGCAGTTTATTCATTTGGTGGTACCTTTTCGGATGTTACTTTCACTAATAACTCATCATCTGATCAAGCAGGGGCTATCCACAATGACACTAACTTACTTACGATAAACGGAACGGCAAATACTTTTTCTGGAAACTACGGCACTAACTCAGGCTCCTATGGGGGTACTATTCACAGTACTGGGGCACTCACGATTTCAAACACGGCTTTTACCGGTCGAGGTGTTGTTGATGCACAGTGGGGCGGAGCCCTAGCAATGACTACCGGGAATACTCTCACCATATTAGATTCATCTTTTACAAACTTCCAATCCGCTTGGAACGGTGGCGCTATCCATATGTTTGGAGGCACATTCACTAATGTCTCATTTACCAATAACAAATCGGCACAAGATGGAGGTGGTGCCATTTTCAACCAAACAAACCTGTTAACTATTAATGGAACCAGTAACGCTTTTGTTAATAATGATACTTCTGGTAATGCGAGTGATAATGGTGGTGCTATTGCTACAACTGGTAATCTTGATATTTCTAAAACAAGTTTTACTAATAGCTTGGCCTACGTCGGTGGAGCGATTTACGGTACAGCTGCTAGTACTATTACAGTTAATCAGTCCAGTTTATCAACCAACACATCAAATGGTTCTGCTACTGATGGCGGAGCGATCTACAGTTTAGGCACATTAAACGTATATAACTCAACCTTGTCTGCCAACAGTGCGGTTGATCAAGGTGGCGCAATATTCGCGACAACTTGTAGCATATTAAACTCTACTTTTTATAACAATGTAGCAACAACAGGTAGAGCGATTGCCGGTAGTGCTTGTACCATGCAAAACTCCGTTGTGAGCGAAACGGCTACCACCACCAGTTTATGTACGGGTGTCACATCAAGTGGTTATAACATTCATCATGATGGCGATGGCCTTAACACTGATAATGCAGAATGTTTTACTCATACCACAGGTGATCAAAATATTGATCCACTGCTGACTACAATAATTGATCTAAATGGTGTGCATACATTGCAGACGGGTAGCCCCGCTATTGATAGTGGCCTTAACGCTACCTGCACCGGTGTCAATGTAAATAGTGTTGATCAGATTGGAACCGCACGCCCCATTAACGTCACCTGTGATATCGGCGCGTATGAATATACTGGGATAACCACGGTAGTAGAAGGTACGGTTTATACTGATGAGGGCCTAACTAATATTGGAGCAAATAAGACAATACGCCTTGTGGTAAATGGCGTACTTCAAGGCACAGTGTTAACTAACGTACTTGGTCAATACTCATTTTCACAAGCACTTACCGCAGGAGATAACATACTTGTTTACATTGAAGGCGAGACAACTGATGGTACATCAGTAACAGTCTCTGATGGGGCAAGCTTATCCACTTTGGATGTCTATGCTAATAGACTGATCGTTCGTCATGATAACGCAGGCGTGATGACCAATGCCTTATTGAACGCCGCAGACGGTGTGGGTGGAAATGCTGAGATTCTTTATACTATGGTGGGTACTGCACTAACCGTTACAGCAACAACAGAATTGTTTATCCCTACAGGTCATACATTTACCCCCGGTAATACGATTGACTCGATAGGTATGGATATCAACGGCACTTTGAATGCCGCAGCCAATGCGATTAATGTTTCAGGTAGCTGGGATGCGACCGGCGGCGTATTTACCTCAACCGGTACAGTAACTTTTGATGCTATTGCGGGTACGAATAACATCATTCCCGGTGGCGTTGATGTTAACCATGACTTCCAGAATATTATTTTTAACGATGCCGCAGGTACAGCAACTTTCTTACTTGGTGGTGCAATAGATGTTGACGGTAATGTTACTGTTACTGACGGTATTTTTGATAGCTCGGTGACGAATTATGCGATTACCGTGGGCGGTAATGTCAGTCAGGCTGCAATAGGTCAGATAGAAGCCAGGGCATCAACGTTGACGGTTGCGGGTAATGTCTCAATCAGTGGTGCTATTGATAACACTGATTACAACAGCTCAACACTGATATTAAATAGTGCAACCGCCGACCAAACGCTGACGACTAGCGGTGCGATGCTGAATAATCTGACATTGAATAATACTGGCCCCAACGGCACCGCTGATAATCTTATTATTGCCGATGCATTGGATACTAATGGTGTGTTGACTATCACCGATGGTGATCTTGATCTCAGCACTAACGACCCGAACATCAACACTGCCGGCAATATCATCATTGGTGCGAGTGGCTCCACGGATGTCAGTGCTTATACCGGTACGTGGACGATTGATGGTACATCAACATTGACCGATAACACCGGTGTCCAAGACTTCGAAACACTCGTGGTTAACAGCACGGGCGCATTAACACTGGCAAGTAATGCAAAGGTTAAATCGTTAAACATTAATGCCAGTGGTTCAGTAAACTTAGCAAGTTATATACTAACTATCGACGGTACAGGTACGCCATTAGTTAACGGCGGTACGTTCACCGCTGGTACCTCAACGGTGAAATACACCGGTACAACAACAGCAACAAACATTACTAATTTAGCTTACAGCAGTTTGCAACTCACACCTTCTTTGGCAACCACGTATTCACTCACGGCGACCACCACACTCACCGGTAACTTAACCATTGATGCCAATGCCACGCTTGATGCCACTGCATCAAACTTTGGTTTAACGGCTGTCAATATGACGAATGCAGGCACTTATCTCGCGAAAGGTTCAGCGATTAATGTGAGTGGTAATTGGGCTAACAGTGGTACGTTTACGGCGGCTACTTCAACCGTGACATTTAATGGTACTGGCGTTCAATCGGTCACATCCGGTGGTGGTGCGTTTACTAATTTAACCGTCACCAATGCCACTGCTGTCGTGACGTTTGCCGATGCGTTTACAACAACAAATTTCACGGCTATTACACCCAGCACTCAACTGACATTTACTGGTGCTTTAACTTATACCATTAGTGGCACATTGAATTTAAATGGCCAAGCGACAGGTACGAAAGTGCTGTTGCGTTCAACGGCCGCCAGCCAATATATTCTTGATGTGACGGGTGGTGCTCAGGCAGTGAGTTTTGTTGATGTGCAGTACTCTGCCGCGTCCAGTTTTGATATTAAAGCCAGTAACTCTACAGATAGTGGCAATAATGACAACTTGGCCGCCACACCACATTGGATTTTTGCTGATCTTAATGTCTGTTCCACCTGTAGTTATACAACAATACAGGCCGCAATTAATGCTTCAGTTAGTGGTGACACTATTCATGTATCAGCCGGTACTTATAACGAGAATATAGATTTTGTGGGTAAAAACGTTACTGTCAAATCTGTTAGTGGCGCAGTAAGCACGCTGATTCGAGGTACGCTTGGTTACAATAATAATCCCGTTGTAAAGTTTATAAGTGGTGAAACAGCTAGCGCTGTTTTGGATGGTTTTACTATTGATAACAATACGGCGAATGCTTCACAGACACGGGGCATCACTATTGTCAGTTCCAGCCCCACCATACAAAACTGTATCATTGATGGTAATCAGGCCTATTTCGCTACCCCAGGTTTCGGCGCAGGTATGCATATCTCTGGCACTGGTGGCGCAACCCTTATTAATACCGCAATTACTAATAACTCCACGGGTGGTAGTGGAGAAACAGGTGGTGGTATTTACAATACAGGTACTGGAACATTGAGCATTACCGGAGGGAGTGTTTCTTTCAACACTGCCAACAAAGGTGGCGGTGGTATTTTCCAGTCGGCGGGTACTTTAACTATAAATGGAACAACAATCGCGTCCAATACCTCTGGAGGTGGCGGCATTGGCGGTGGAGGTATAAATTATAGTAGTTCTGGAGCTCTGACGATCACCAATGCCACAATTGAATCCAATTCAGTTCCGCTAGGTGGTGATGGTGGTGGTGGGCTATGGTTAGAGTCTGCAACAGCGACCATTACCGGCACTACTTTTAGGTCTAATTCCACGGCGGGTTTTTTGGGAGGCGGGGGTATTATGGTGAGAGGGACTGCGCCGTCACTGACGCTATCCAAAAGCCACGTTTTAGGCAGTATCTCAAATAACAGCAACAACTCCGCCGACGGTGGTGGTATAAAAATAGCCACAGGAACGGCCACGATTACGAATACCGTTATTGCTGGTAATGTGAATACTGTCGCCGCTCAAGCAGACGGAGGAGGTATTTATGTTGGTCCGACGGCGACCTTGAATCTCTATTTCAGTACCGTAGCTGATAACTATACCGTAAGAAATGGTGGCGGTGTTAATGGTGACGGTGTTGAAAATATTTATAATAGTATCATCTACGGTAACCTTAACAGTGGTGGTGTCTCAGAGACTTTCGGCACGATCGACGTTCTCTATCTATCGAGTACAACAAACCCAGCATTTGTAACTAACAGCCCCGCCACCGGCGGCATACCAACCACCAATGGTAATTACAATATACAAGCCAGTTCGAATGCCAAAGACACTGGTGACGGCACTAACGCACCGGCTGATGATATTGTTGGTACGGCACGACCGGTAAATATAATTTACGACAAAGGTGCTTATGAATTTATCCTTGGTGCCAATACCGCCCCCATCGGTGGTTATACCGCCAATAACGTGATTCCATCAGCACAAGTTGTACAAGCCACTAACGGCAGCGGACTGTTGACCATCAACTGGAAAGCAGTGGATGTGGACGGCAACAATGTCACCCTGAAAACCTTTGAGTATTCTGTGGATGGCGGCGCGACCTGGAATGCACCGACTAACGCGGATGCATCAGCGGCCTTATCAGCGAACTGGACCAACAACGGCTCATCGTGGTCGTCAGCCACCACCTTTGGCGCGGCCACCGCACACAGCTTTACCTTTAATACCCAACACGCCGATACCGCTGGTCTGGCGGGCGTGGATCAAGCCGATGTGCAAGTGCGATTTTTAGTGAATGACGGCACGGTTGATAGTGCACTTCCTGCGACCTCAGCCAGTGTGCAAGTGGATAATGTCACCCCGACCACCACGATTACCTCAGCTGCCTACAGTTCAGCCACCGATACAATGGTGATCACTGGTACTAACTTCTTAACGATTGCCGCGGCCACCACCGATATTAAAGCGTACGTTGATTGGACCAAATTCATTTGGGATATCAACGGCGATAACGGCGTTACCACCGATATTCCCGCCTTCACGTTAGCAACCCATATCACCAGCCTCACCGTGACCAATGGCACCACATTAACGTTAGTCTTTAAAGCCGCCGGCGGCACCTTGATTGAAGGTACTGCTGGCTTCGGTACGACTGGCGGTGCGGATACCTTAGATGTGGCGGCGGGATTCTCAAAAGATATCTTTGGCAATGTCTCAACCACGGATGCAAAAGCCAATGCGGCGATTGCAACCAATACCGCCCCCATCGGTGGTTATACCGCCAATAACGTGATTCCATTAGCACAAGTCGTACAAGCCACTAACGGCAGCGGACTGTTGACCATCAACTGGAAAGCAGTGGATGTGGACGGCAACAATGTCACCCTGAAAACCTTTGAGTATTCTGTGGATGGCGGCGCGACCTGGAATGCACCGA
>JAOTSL010000099.1 GCA_029864945.1 Gammaproteobacteria bacterium | reverse complement strand
ACAAAGTATCAGCCTTTCGATTCAGACTTAAATAATTTAAACCTACATTAACTAAAAAGGTTAGGCGCTCACCAATTTCGCTTACAATTTTATCTGCAATTTGACCACGAGCACCGGGTAAACTAAGTGCTTTAAAAAACGTAAGTGCATCTTCAATCGACATGTTGGTAATTGACGGCAAATTCATTTCGTCAATAAACACATTTCGTGCGCCGGTTTGTAATCGTGTGCCACCACAATCTGGGCAGGTTTGAATGCTCAGAAATTTTGCTAGTTCTTCGCGCACTACATTGGATTCGGTTTCTTTGTATCGTCGGCTCAGGTTGTTGATGATGCCTTCAAAGGAATGTATTTTTGTATACTTGCGACCTTTGTCGCCAACGTAGGTAAACTCAATTAGTTCTTTGCCGCTGCCGAACAAGACCAATTTCTGGTTTTTTTTCGAAAGTTTATTAAACGCTTTATCAAGGTCAAAGCCGTAGTGTTCAGCCAAGGATTCTAGTAACTGAGAATAAAATGAATTGCGTCTGTCCCAGTTTCGTATAGCACCCTCGCGTAAGCTAAACTCAGGATGAGAAACGATGCGCTCTGGGTCAAAAAACTGTTTTACGCCCAAGCCATCACAGCCACCGCATGCGCCAGAGGGATTATTAAAGGAAAATAAGCGTGGCTCAAGTTCCTGCAAACTATAACCGCATTTCGGGCAGGCGAATTTGGCAGAAAAAACTAATGTTTTATCATCGTCTTTGTCTAGTGGTGCAGCAAGCGCTAGTCCTTCGGACAGCATTAAAGCTGTTTCGAAAGATTCAGCGAGCCGTTGTTTCAGGTCTTCGTGTACCTTAAAGCGATCAACAACAACTTCTATCGTGTGCTTTTTTTGTTTATCCAGTTCTGGAATAACGTCTAGCTCAACAATAACGCCGTCGATTCTTGCGCGCACATAACCTTGTGCTCGCAACTCGGTCAGTAATTGTACGTGCTCACCTTTGCGATTCTGAATGACCGGTGCCAGCAACATGTAGCGAGCACCTTCAGGTAAGGCGATAACCAGGTCAACCATCTGGCTAACCGTTTGAGCCTGCAATACGGACCCGTGATCCGGGCAGCGGGGTTCGCCTGCGCGTGCAAATAGCAACCGTAAGTAATCATATATTTCGGTAATCGTACCAACCGTTGATCGAGGGTTGTGGGAGGTTGATTTTTGTTCAATTGAAATGGCGGGCGATAAACCTTCGATATGATCAATATCGGGTTTTTCCATAACAGATAAAAACTGACGAGCGTAACTGGAGAGAGACTCCACATAACGTCGTTGGCCTTCTGCGTATATCGTATCAAATGCGAGAGATGACTTGCCTGACCCGGAAAGACCAGTAAAAACAATGAGTTTATCCCGGGGTAATTCAATATTGATGTTTTTGAGGTTGTGCGTGCGAACGCCGCGAATACGTATATAATCCATTTTATTTTCTGCTTAACATCGAACCTGCTAATATACGACGTTTCGCTTACAACAACAAACAACTACATAAATTAATCCTGAAAAACAGGTCGGTCGCGGTCAGGGCATGTGCGTAAATCTTGCTCCCCACTGAATGTGTCCGATATAACGCTAAAAACAAAGGGTCTGGGTGTGTTCGGAAAGAAAGCTAAAAATATAGAAACTGATTTCAACGATTCGATGACAGGTGGCGAGCGTAAGGCGGCTATGTCGTTAGCGAGTATTTACTCACTGCGCATGCTAGGCCTGTTCATGATCCTGCCAGTGTTTGCTTTATATGCAGAGACGTTAGAGGGTGTCACGCCGCTTATGATTGGCCTGGCAATCGGCATTTACGGTTTGACCCAGGCACTGTTTCAGATCCCCTTTGGCATGCTGTCTGATCGAATTGGTCGCAAACCGGTCATTGCTATGGGCTTGCTCATATTTGCCTTGGGTAGCGTTGTCGCAGCCATGGCAGACTCTATTCTCTGGGTCGTTATAGGTCGAGCGTTGCAAGGTTCAGGAGCCATCGCAGCGGCTATTATGGCGCTCACCGCGGACTTAACGCGGGAAGAGCATCGCGTTAAAGCCATGGCCATGATTGGCGGCAGCATTGGTTTATCATTTGCCTTTGCTTTGATCATGGGTCCCGTAGTGAATAGCTGGGTTGGTGTTGACGGTATATTCTGGATTACGGCTGTGTTGGCCATTATCGGTATTGGCGTGCTTTACAAAATAGTGCCAACCCCTATTAACTCGCGCTTTCATCGCGATACAGAGCCAGTTCCGGAACAATTCAAAACTGTATTATCTAATTCAGAATTACTTCGCTTAGACGCGGGTATATTTATACTGCATATGGTGCTCACAGCCACATTTGTTGTTGTGCCATTTGCGTTAAGAGATTTTGCACATTTGTCAGTTGATGATCATTGGCAGGTGTATTTGCCTGTAATACTTATCGCCATGCTGGTAATGGTGCCGTTCATTATCGTTGCTGAAAAGCGCCGACGAATTAAGCAAATCATGACCGGTGCGATTGTCGTGCTAGCCATCTCAGAATTTTTATTGATGATTGATCACAGCTCAAGCAGTAGTATCTTTTTTGCCTTGTTGCTGTTTTTTATCGCATTCAATGTGCTGGAAGCTAGCTTGCCTTCACTGGTTGCCAAAACTTCGCCGACGCACATTAAGGGCACCGCCATGGGGGTATACTCCAGTGCCCAGTTTCTTGGTGCATTTGTTGGCGGTGTATCTGGCGGAATCGTTTACGGTGCTTATGGGTTGGAAGGTGTGTTTGGCTTGTGTGGAGTAATGCTGCTTTTTTGGGCGTATCTCGCGGCGACCATGCGCAACCCGAAATACTTAGGCAGCTTTATGGTAAATGTGGGTGACGTGGACGAAGCGCAGGCAAAACAATTAGTTAACGAGATGGCCCATGTGACGGGCGTGGCCGAAGTTGTTGTTATTCCTGAAGATGGTATTGCCTACTTGAAAGTCGATGTTCACGCACTTGATAAAAAAGCTTTATTAGCCTTTAGTAAAGAGAATACAATGTCTCCTGATACGCCCTCCGATGCCTCCAAGGATGCGCCGGTTGTTGATGAAGTATCAGATAAAAACAACATCAGCAAAATATAAAACATACATAACTAACTGAAAATATAGAGGTTTAAGCAATGGCTCGAGGCATAAATAAAGTAATACTGGTTGGAAATCTGGGTAATGATCCTGAAGTCAGATATACCCCTGCAGGCGGCGCGGTAGCGAACTTAACAATCGCGACCAGTGAAACCTGGAAAGATAAAAATACCGGACAAAAGCAGGAAAAAACCGAATGGCACCGTGTTGTCATGTTTAACCGATTAGGTGAAATTGCCGGTGAATACCTGAAAAAAGGTTCAAAAATTTATGTAGAAGGCAAGTTGCAAACCCGTAAATGGCAGGATAAAAGTGGTCAGGATCGTTACACCACTGAAATCGTTGCCAACGAAATGCAAATGTTAGATAGCCGAGGCGGTGCTGGTGATTTTGCGCCATCACAACAGCAGTCCTACGGTGGTCAGCAACAGCAACAACAGCAACAGCAGCCGTCGCAGCAGCAGCAACAATCTTACGGTGGGCAGCAGCAAGGTAGACCACAGCAGCAGTCAGCACCACCGACAGCTGAGCCAGTTGGCGCCAGTGATTTCTCTGACTTTGATGATGATATCCCTTTCTAAAGATCATCATAAGGCAGGTATACTTTAAAAAACAAAAAAGCCCCTTAATTGGGGCTTTTTTGTTTTTCAGAAAATGAATGTCGATTTTTTAAAAAAACACTATTCTAATATCTCAATAATTTTGGAAACGCGCTTAGGTTCACCAAATCGAATTAATAATAATATCAATCTTAAGCGTAAACCGGGTTTAGCTAGTAAGTTACCAAGCAAATATACTTTGCAATCTGCTGCCTCAATTAAGTTGTGCTGTTTGTCTGGGTTTTCTTTCGCATAATCTAAAGCAAGTTGCCATGCTTTGCCTCGGGCGATTTTCATTCCAAAATTTGCCAGTGCTTCATCAGTGTTACCAGCAAATTTGTCGATTAATTTGAAGAACGGCCAAATCTCTGCAAGTTCCGACTGCAATTCGTCAACTAGGGCTGCTAATAGACTGTTGATCTTCTCAAAATCATTTTTCAAATCAGATAAATTTTCTGGCGTAACTGTTTGTGCGGCGGCAATACCTAAATCGAGATTGATATGTGCGTTCATGCCGATCATCAAATGTTGTAATGCAATAGGCTCCCACTTATCACCAAGTTCAAATGCAAGGCTCCAACATTTAGTTGTTTTTTGTGACGCGCAATATTGTTCAAATGCCTCTAGATAGCGGTTGGCAAATATGACATCCAGTCGCTCCATGCGCTCGCCATCCTCAAACTCCCCTGAATCGATTCCCTCTTTAACCTTGATAGTTACTTTTCGATACAGTGCTGCAAAGTAACCGGTTTTCTTCTGATTATGTTTCGACCAAAGTATAATTTTATCCAGCGACCTGATCACTCCATTGATGGAGTCGGATTGCAAATTTTCCATTGATTCACTGATTTTGCTATTTAATTCCTCGGGCTGGTGTTCGGGTGGTGCGATAATTGATTTCAATTCCATTTGTTATTTCCTTTACGATATTTTGAAAAACTTATTTTAGTAGATTATTTTTTATTTCATCACATTCAGTTACTAATAAACAATTACGCGTGAACTGATTCGTAAGTTGGTTTGAATAATGTATCACATAAATCGAATGGGAGGATTAATTGAAAAAATACAGGCGTTGATCAACAATATTAGCTAAATTTTCGTTACTCTATTTTTTTTGAGAGGCGTGGAAAATTTTGGTCTAAAAAGTTAACGCTGGGGTTATCAGAATTATCTTTATTTTTTAAGTGAGTATGTAGCTTCGAGTGCACTTATGGTGTTATTAAAATTTAAAAGAAACTATGGTAAGTCGAATTTGTTCTGTGGAAAAGTAGATTTTAAATCTAGGTCTTAAATTGGCGGTAGCCAATCGTTTATCCTTGTATTAATCATTGTTGTAGGCTGAATGAGCTCTATTCACCCCTTCAAAATATGTTATTAATTCTAATTCATAATGAGTTAGTATGAATTAACAATGAATTACTGACAGCAACAATATTAATATAAATGTAAGAAAAACGTTTTAGTGTTGTGAGTTTTTCACTCTGTTAGATAAAAAATAAAAGCCAATAATTATTTTCACAAGGGAGAGGGTGGTGAAGTTTACTGAGACCGTTCGGTTTATGTTATCAATTGTATTGATGATAAGTTGTGGGTTTTCTTATGCCGAATCAGAAAAAATAGCGGAATGCTTACAGTGTCATTCCGAATCAAGTCATAAAGCCATGGCGATCAATGATACAAGCGGTTGCAACAATTGCCACAATGATATGCCTATCGAAATAAAAAATACGACAAATCCTTTGTCAGCGGATAATCGTCCAGTTTTAGTGAGTTCAAAAGGTCATTTGAAAAATCATTTACCAACACAATATAATTTGGTTGGAGCTGATCTTGGCGAAGACGAGCCAATGGTTTTGATTCCAGCCGGTGAATTTATAATGGGAAGTGATAGTCGCTTACCTGATGAAGGCCCTAGTCATAAAGTTACTCTAAAAAATTATACGATAGATATTTATGAGGTGACGAATAAGCAATATAAAAAGTTTATTGATTTAACAGCTAGGCGTTCGCCTGCACATTTTACTAATCGCACCTATCCAGACGGGAAAGCAGATCATCCAGTGACTAATGTTACTTGGTTTGATGCGCAAGCGTATTGTGAGTCTGTTGGGAGGCGTTTGCCAACTGACGAAGAGTGGGAGAAGGCCGCGCGCGGAACAGACGGACGTGCATATCCCTGGGGCAATAAGTTTAATGTTGATTACGCCAACACTCCAGTCCGGTGGGGAAAGTTAAAGAAAGAAGGGGATACGATGCCCGTAGGTTCATTTCCTAAAGGTGTTAGTCCTTATGGGCTTTATGATATGTCCGGCAACGTATGGGAGTGGACATCATCATGGTATACGGCCTATCCCGGAAATGTTCATCCTAGTGAAAATTACGGGGAGCAATATAAGACGCTTAAGGGAGGGTCGTGGTGGGATTGTTCTTTTTATCGGTGCGGTATTTCAGCGCCATCTTTTAACCGATCATTTTTCCTTCGAGGTACTCGCAATAAAAGTTTTGGTTTTCGTTGCGCGAGTGAAAACTCGATTAAAGGTCAGCAGAAAATAGCAGTACTTGATGGGAGGCATTTATGAACTTATTTAAAAATAACATTTTTATTTCACAATTATTACTATCGATTAGCGTATTAACAGCGAGCCAGATTACATTAGCAGCAATGGAAGAAAAAATGGCGGTGATCGCAACTGGGGAATTTATTATGGGTAGTGATCTACGCCCAACTAAAGACGAAGCAGCAGGAGTCGGTACAACAAAACCTTGGTATATGGATGAGCATCCCGCGCATAAAGTAAAAGTGCCCGATTTTTTAATTGATAAATATGAAATTACGAATAAAGAATATCAAAAATTTCTTTTGGCTGTTGATAGAAAGCCGCCGCCATCCTGGCTTCAGAATGGGTATGTTTTAAATGCACAAGAAGATAAGCTGCTAAAAGTAGATGTTGAACAGTTAAGAGTGCTTGCATTAAAAATATTTAAAATTGATGCTGATACACGATTAATGGATAAGGCTGCACTGTTTTCGGTAATTGATAAGCGTCTTCGCGAACTGGACGATGAACCTGTCATTGAAGTTAACTGGTTTGATGGGGACTCATATTGCAAATGGGCGGGAAAACGATTACCGACTGAAGTCGAATGGGAGAAAGCCGCGAGAGGAGTTGAAGGTAATGAATTTACCTGGGGGAATAAGTGGGCGCCAGGGTTAAGTAATGCCGGAGAAGAAACGTGGAATGATGGTGTTGCGCCAGTAGGCTCATATCCAAAAGATAAATCGCCTTATGGTGTTTATGATATGGCGGGCAATGTTTCAGAATGGGTTGATAATTGGTATCAGCCTTATCCCGGTGGTGATTATAAAGACGATAATTTCGGAGAAAAGTTTCGCGTGTTACGTGGTGCCGGTTGGGGTCGTGAAGGTCATTATGCAATGCATCAATTTCAACGCGCTGCATATCGATTTTATTTAACGCCTGATGCAAGGTTTGATGATGTTGGTTTTCGCTGCGCTAAAGATATAGAACATCACGCATCTAAGTGATTTTGCCTCAGGATGTTGCGGGAGAGATTGTGCCGCGTAATTTTTTAAACGAGGTTTATCGTATTTTTATTTTAATTCTATAGCCGATATTTTATTTACATCTCATAGTTTAAATTGAGCAAGAGTAAAGCCAGATGAAGGCGTATAGAGCAATCTCATCTGGTTTTTTTTAAAATACTTCAATGGGTAGTTTCTTTTGTTCGTGAGCTGTTTGCTATTAATAGTAGGTTTGTAGCGCTTTCTTAATAGTTTCTATTATTTTATTAGGAGATGCGTTGAAGTCCAGTAGGTCTCTGACCTTGCCAAAGGGGTCAATAATATATACATAAGTCGAGTGATTAACGCCGTAATTTTTTCCTGCTTCATGAGGCATTGCTTCAAAATCGGTTTTGTAAAGTGTTGTTACCTTTTTTAATTCATCAATACTACCTGTAACGCCAATAATGTTTTTGTGAAAAAAGTCCGTAAAGTATTCTAGTTCTTTGACGGTATCGCGCTCCGGATCAACGCTGATCATCATTCCCTGAACAAAGTGTTGCTCCACCTCATCCAGTTTTTTAAATGCTTTAGCCCAGTTGGATAAAGTGACCGGGCAGGCGTCAGGACAATTGATGAAGCCAAAGTAAAGTAATAGCACTTTTTCACGATAATCTTTTAATGACACGTCACCGTTGCTGGAATGTAAAGTGAAGTCGCCACCTATACCTTTTAATGCCTCGGGAACGGGAGGGGCAATTTTGTTTTCCGCAATAGCGGGTAAGGGTAGCAGCAGAAGTGCCGTTAGGAACAAAATATATAGTGTTGGGAATATTGATTTCAACTTAAATCCCTATCTTTTAATTCGATGATTCATATATAGCATATATTAGCAGAGATGATATACGTTCGCAGATGATAGCCAAAATATGTATCAGTTAAGAAAGGTGATGGTAGTTGGATAGGTTGGAAGGGAGCGATGTCGTTATGAGGTTGAGTAGAAGAGATTGGGATAAATATAACGCCAGTATTAATAATGTTGATTGATACTGGCGTTTGATTTATGGATTACATAGCCTCAATACGTGATTTTTGCTCAAGAAGATTTTTCAATGAACTCCGCATTCCATCGGCTTTTTCTTTTTCTTTAGCTACGACGGCTTCAGGTGCGCGGCTGACAAAGTCTTTGTTATTGAGCTTTCCTTCAACCCCTTTTAGCGTTTTTTCAAGCTTTTCAACTTCTTTATTTAGTCGTGTAAGCTCAGCGTCTTTGTCAATGAGTCCTGCTAGTGGGATTAATACTTTTAAATCACCTACCAGTGCGGTTGCGGAATCAGGCGCATCATCACCAACAATTGTTATGCTCTCTAGTCGAGCGAGTCGATTCAGAAACAATTGATTATTTTCTAAATATTTCTTGTCGTTCTCGTTAGCATTTTGAAGAAGTACGGGTAATGGTTTTCCTGGAGGAATATCCATGCCGCTTCGGATTTTTCGAACACCTAGAATAAATTGTTTCACCCATTCCATTTCGGTAACGGCTGCTTCATCAGTTTTAGAGTCATCGGCTTTCGGGAAAGGTTGGCGCATAATGGTGTCGCCATCAATGCCTGCAAGTGGTGCTACACGCTGCCAGATTTCTTCCGTGATGTAAGGCATGATGGGGTGCGCAAGTCGCAGCATTGTTTCGAGTACTCGCACCAGCGTTTGACGAGTGCCTCTTAACGCGGCTTCACTGCTACCTTCGTTTTGCAGAATTGTTTTAGACAGCTCTAGGTACCAGTCACAATATTCATTCCAGGTGAACTCATAAATTGCCTGTGCAGCATGATCGAATCGATAATTCGTCAGTGAATCATTTACCTGTTGCTCTGTTTGTTGCATGCGGGAAAATATCCAGCGATCAGCAAGGCTTAGCTCTACATCGCCAGACTGAGCGCCGCAGTCCTGGTTTTCTGTGTTCATTAGTACGTAACGTGCGGCATTCCATATTTTGTTACAGAAATTGCGATAACCTTCAACACGTTCAAGATCAAAATTAATATCGCGTCCGGTGGAGGCGAGTGATGCAAATGTAAAGCGCATTGCATCTGTTCCAAAAGCGGGAATGCCGTCTGCAAATTCTTTACGTGTGGCTTTTTCAACTTTTTTAGCAAGATGTGGTTGCATCATGCCGCTAGTGCGTTTTGCCACCAAATCTTCCAGTGATATTCCGTCGATCAAATCAATCGGGTCGAGTACGTTACCTTTTGATTTTGACATTTTCTGGCCGTGGGAATCGCGCACTAGGCCGTGAATATAAATTTCTTTAAATGGAATCTCACCGGTGAATTTAAGCCCCATCATGATCATGCGGGCAACCCAGAAAAAGATAATGTCAAAACCGGTCACCAGCACGCTAGTTGGATAAAAAGTTTTTACATCGGTCATGTCATTCGGCCAGCCCAGTGTTGAGAATGGCCACAGGGCAGATGAAAACCAAGTATCGAGTACATCTTCGTCCTGTCTTAAATTAACACTTGCAGGTAAATTATGTTTTTCACGGACTTCTTCTTCACTTCGGCCGACATAAATATCGCCTTGCTCATCGTACCAGGCTGGGATTCTGTGGCCCCACCAGATTTGACGAGAGATGCACCAGTCCTGAA
>JAOTSL010000200.1 GCA_029864945.1 Gammaproteobacteria bacterium | reverse complement strand
CAATGTCACGGGCGAAGGAGTTTTTAAGTTCTTCGTCGACCATGGCGTTGCCGCCATACTTTATGACAAATGTTTTGCCAGCAAATTTTTGGATGTAGGGTAACGCTTCAATAAGTACTCTAGCGCTATCGTTAGCAGTTGAACTATTTAGTGACATTTCAGTAACTCGTATTTTGTAGAGAGATTAGTAAGATCGTTAAAATGGTAAATCTAGCGTGTTGTCTAGTGACATGAACAGCGCTCGAAATTTTTCTTGCACTTCACTCATCGATTCCTGGGTATTTCCCTCAAAACGTATGACAAGGCAAGGCGTTGTGTTAGATGCACGAACAAGACCCCATGCATTTTCAAAGTCAGCTCTTATGCCATCAATGTCTGTAATCTTAGCGCCTTCAAAATTAGCGTTGGCAATTAGCTTGTCCATAAACAAAAAATGCTCGCCTTCATTCATTTCCAGTTTTAGCTCAGGTGTGTTGACTGTGTCAGGTAAGGATGAAAATATTTCGTTGGTACTGAGTTCACTTTTCGCCATAATTTCTAATAAGCGAGCGCCTGTATATAAGGCATCATCAAAACCATACCAGCGTTCCTTAAAGAAGATATGACCACTCATTTCACCGGCTAAAGGCGCACCTGTTTCTTTTAATTTTGCTTTAACCAGGGAATGTCCAGTTTTCCACATTAACGGCTTTCCGCCGGCTTCGCTAATTGCTTTGCCTAAATTAACTGAGCACTTAATGTCGTAAATTATTTCTGCACCTGGATTGCGCTCTAAAATGTCGCGGGCATATAAAATCATTTGTCTATCGGGCCAGATTATTTCACCTGATGGTGCTATGACGCCAAGGCGGTCACCGTCACCGTCAAAACCAAATCCGACGTCAGATTTTTCGTTTGTTACAGTCTTTATTAGATCAACGAGTGTGTCCGGCTGGCTAGGGTCGGGGTGATGGTTTGGAAAGTTACCGTCGATTTCACAGAACAGCTCAGTAACCTCACAACCTAGTGCGCGAAAAAGTTTTGGTGCAAGCTCACCAGCAACACCATTGCCCGCGTCAACAGCAATTTTTAATGGCTTGTCGAGTTTTATATCGTCGACGATTTGTTTGATGTATTCATCAGAAACATCAACTTCAGAATAGCTGCCTTCGCCGTATTCAAAGTCGTTATTTAAAATACGTTGTTTCAGCGCTTGTATTGTGTCGCCTGAGAGAGTTGTATCATCAAGCACCATTTTCAGGCCGTTATAATTTGGTGGGTTGTGACTGCCAGTAAGCATGACGCCACAGCGCGTGTTTAAAAAATAAGTTGCGAAATATAATACTGGTGTCGGCACGCGACCAACGTTAACAACGTCAATACCAGTGCTCAGTATGCCGTCTATCAAGGATTGTAGTAATAAGGGGCCAGAGAGTCTTCCGTCACGTGCAACTGCAAATGTCTTTTGATTCAGTTTTTTTGCTTCACTGCCCAGAGATTTACCAATGGCATAAACAATATTTGGCGTCAGCGTTTCGTCGACAATACCGCGAATATCATAAGCTTTGAAAATCGTATCCGGCAATGATTTGCTATTAATATTATATTTGGTGCTCATGCTTAATCCTTATTACTTAATCTTTTGTAACTACTCGGCGTATTCATCTTTTACCTCATATCTGCGTTGTTTTCGTACTCAAGCGGTCACATATTTTTATATGCTCCCTCTCTCCGTGCGAAAACGCCTTGGTCTGAGGCAAAATCTAAACACGCTGAGCAGTTACAATCTTTTAATGGCTACCAGAATGTCCAAAACCGCCTTCACCGCGTTCGGTCGCGTGAAACTCATCAACTATTTCAAAAGAAGCTTGAACGACGGGTACGATTACCATTTGAGCCAATCTTTCACCTACTTTTAAAGTGAAAGACTCTTGGCCTCTATTCCAGCAAGAAACCATTAGCGGCCCTTGATAATCCGAGTCGATTAAGCCAATTAGGTTGCCAAGTACGATACCGTGTTTGTGTCCCAGGCCTGATCTGGGTAATAAAATAGCCGCTAGGCCCGGATCTGCAACATAAACAGAGATGCCGGTAGGAATAAGTTTGGTCTCGCCCGCTTTAATCTCAATGTCTGTGTCGATACAGGCGCGCAAATCCATGCCTGCAGATCCCTCTGTTGCGTATGCAGGTAATGGGAATTCTTTTCCAATACGTTGGTCGAGTATTTTAACTTGAATGTTTTTTTTCATAATTCTCTGCTATTAAATTGATAATTTGTTTGGCCAATTGATTTTTACTGGCTTCCGGAAAGTTAACGGTATTGGTTTTTGTTAAAATGGTGACTGAGTTTTTATCAGAATTAAAACCAATATCATTGCCGGAGCTGGATGTTCCAACGTAATTGGCAACAATCATATCCAGATTTTTATTTGTTAATTTTATTCGTGCGTTTTCTTCTAGGTTTTGTGTTTCTGCAGCAAATCCAACGCAGAACGGCGCATTACTTTTGCTGGAAACGTTTGCAAGTATGTCCGGGTTTTTTATTAATTTTATTTCCAGAGTATCTGATGATTTTTTTATTTTATTGTCGATGTATTCTGCCGGGCGATAGTCAGCAACTGCGGCAGCCGAAATAAAAATATCGGCATCATTAACTTGCTCTAAAACTGCATCTTGCATTTCATTGGCGGAGGTGACGTTTTTAAAATAAATGCCTGCAGGTTGGGGTAAGTTGCTCGGTCCACTTATAACGTGCACCTTCGCACCGGCCAGCCTGGCTTGTTGGGCAAGGGCGTAGCCCATTTTTCCTGAACTATGATTGCTAATGTAACGCACGGGATCAATTGCTTCGCGCGTAGGACCGGCGGTGATGACTACTTTTTTTCCAGCAAGAATTGTTGAGTCTGTCAGTAATTCTGCTACTAGTGCGCCGGTTTCTTTTAGTCGGCCCTCGCCGGTTTCCCCGCAGGCTTGATCACCGGAGTCTGGTGAAATAATTTTAATACCACGTGCTCTTAATGTTTCAATATTATTTTGCGTTGCGAGATTATCCCACATGGCGTGATTCATTGACGGGGCGACGTATACCGTGCAGTCCGCCGCCAAGCAAAGTGTGCTGATCATGTCATCAGCCTGTCCGTTGGCGAGCTTTGATATTGTGTTGGCGGTAGCGGGTGCGAGTAGTATTTTATCTGCCCATCTGGCCAGATCAATATGTTCCATTACTCGGCCGTCACTAATGAACATGTTTTGATAAACAGGGTGCCCACTTAACGCCTGTAGGGTGACTTTGCCAATGAATTGTTCAGCTGATTCTGTCATCACCACTCTAACGACTGCGCCGTGCTCTTGTAGGCGGCGAATAATATCTGCGCTTTTATAAGCAGCGATTCCACCGGTTACGCAGAGTAGAATATTTAGTGTTAAGTCGTTGGAATTGCTCATGAGGCGGATTTTACCTTTAAATAGTAATTGTTGCACCCTGCTTGACTCTTTATTCGGCTTATTCGGCACGTTGCTAGACACTTACCCTAAGTTAGGGTGACATAATTTTCATTTAACTGAACTGAGTTAGTTTTCAGCCTTTCTTCCATATTAAAAGTAAAAGAGCAAATTATGGCAATAACGGATTGGCCAGCGGATGAACGACCGCGGGAAAAGCTACTCAAACAGGGCGCGTCTGTATTGTCGGACGCTGAATTATTGGCAATTTTTCTTCGCACCGGGGTGCCCGGTAAAACCGCAGTAGACCTTGCAAGAGACTTATTAACGGAATTTGGTAGTTTACGGTGCATCCTCAAGGCCGATTTGACCTCATTTTGTAAAGGCGAAGGGCTAGGTCCGGCAAAATTCACTCAATTGCAGGCTGTATTGGAAATGAGCCGCCGCAATTTGCAGGAAAAAATGATAAAAGGCGATATCTTATCCAGCCCGGATGATACGCGTCGATTTTTGGAGGCCGCTCTTCGAGATTATGAGCATGAAGTGTTTGCTGCTTTGTTTCTGGATAATCGTCATCAGATAATTTGTTTTAAAGAACTATTTACCGGTACGATTGACGGAGCTTCTGTCTATCCGCGTGAAGTGGTTAAACTGGCATTGCAGCTGAACGCGGCTGCCGTTATCTTTGCGCACAACCACCCATCGGGCATTAGCGCTCCCAGTGAGTCTGATAAAAACATCACCAGGCGATTAAAAGACGCGCTATCTATGGTGGAGGTACGAGTGCTTGATCACTTTATCGTCGGAGATGATGGCGGGTATTCGTTTGCCGAGCATGGCTTGCTGTAAAGAACTCAATCTACGATAATCACCGTATTCTATAAAAACTTATTTATGGTTATTGAAAGGGAGTATTCATGAGGCGATCGATATTTTTCACATTTCTAATGTTATTCGGATTGGCTGGTCAGGCTAATGCGGAAAACGGCGATCAATATTGGATGGCCAAAGCAGGCTTAAGCTGGTTCGATAATATTGATGGCCCCGATAGCATGAACGCTTTGAATGTAACCTATGGTTATGGTCTTACCAAAAGTCTTTCTGCAGAACTGGATTATCAGCAGTCTATTGGCGGTGGCGGGTATTCGAAAGTTTCCGATGCTGAGACAGAAAAAGGTGAATATTCGTATCAGCTGGTTTCTGTAGGCGGCGCTTATCGGCATGTTTTTTATGAGAGTCTTTATTTTAAAGGCAAACTGGCTTTTGCTTTTGGTGATGAAACGCGCACAAGCAGCTTTCTAGGCAGTGATGTGACCAATGATGCGACAAGTGATGTTACAAATCTAACCGGCGGGCTTGCATTAGGTTTATTGGCTGGGAATGTTGTTGGCAGTTCTTTTACGCTTGAGCTCGGGTACATTAAGCAATCCAGCTCATTAAGTTCGGTAATGCTTGGTGCTAACGCCACATTCTGATTATTAAAAATTTTTCTATATCTTATTTACGGCAATTTTCAAACATTGTGCATCGGCGCATGTTAGTTGTTCTAATTCTTCTTGTAGCTGTTTCGTCAGTGGTCAGTGCCCAACGTTTGCCAACGTGGGAGCTAGGCGCGGCCACTGGATACGCTTCCATTCCATATTACCGTGGTTCAGCATCTAATCGAGATGTTATTTTACCAATGCCACTGGCTATTTATCGTGGTAAGAATGCTCGTCTGGGTGAGGAGGGGGCGCATAGGCGCTTGTTTTCTTCTGATAAGGCTAAACTGGAGCTGAGTCTTGCTGGAGGATTGCCCGTGCCTGCAGGTGCAAGTGACGCGAGGCGAGGGATGCCACGTTTGAATACTACACTGGAATTTGGCCCTAGGTTGGCCATTAGTTTGTGGAAAAAACGAAGGCAATCATTATTGCTACACCTACCATTACGTGCTGTTAGCTCTGTCTCAATTCGTCAGATTGATATGCATGGCTGGGTGTTTGCCCCTTTCTTACATTATTTGATCAAAAAACCGGGAAAAAATGGCTGGCAGTTTAATTTGGCTGTCGGTCCGCAATATGGGGCTCAGAGCTTTCACGCTTATTATTACGATGTGACGGCTGAGTATTCACAGAATGGTAGGCCTTCGTATGAAGCCAGCGCTGGTTATAGCGGCAGTCGCGTCACCACTTATTTTCAAAAAAGGTTTGATCGTTTATGGATGAGTGCATTTGCGAGATATGATGACTTGTCTGGTGCAAGCTTTATAGGCAGTCCTCTTGTCGAAAAAGATCATTCATTGATGTCGGGTTTTGTTGTCGGCTGGATTTTTGCTAAATCACCGCATAGAGTTTATGTTCCTGATTGAGGTGGGCTTGAGTTTCTGGCAAGTTGTCAGTGACTAATATTTTCCTATCTGCCTGGATGTGGAGCTATAATGTGTATGTAAGATGCATTAAAAGAATATTGATTCAACTAACATAGGAATTAACATAATGATTGGCGAAAAACACGATTTAATACATGAGCTGCCTGAATTTAAAGACAAAATTCATGAACTGAAGGTAAGTAATAATCATTTTTCAAAATTATTTGATAAGTATCATGATGTTACAAAAGAAGTTGGTAGAATAGAGGGTGGTGCCGAAAATACATCTGATGATTATTTAGCAGATTTGAAGAAGCAGCGCCTCGCTTTGAAGGATGAGATGTTCTCCATGTTAAGCAAGTAATTAGTCACTTGCATGCAGGTTGT
>JAOTSL010000006.1 GCA_029864945.1 Gammaproteobacteria bacterium | reverse complement strand
AGTACTAAAGTATCCTCCATTACGAACCAAAACACCCGTAACCTGCGCTCAGTATAGAGATTATCCTTTTCCTTTGCCATATTATTTTATGGAAAAATCATCAAAAACAGCCTTATACGTGCCCTTAACAGACAATTGATAGTAGAATTAGATAAAGTAAATTGAGATATTAAAAAGATCATGAAAAGATGAATATATCAACATTTCAAAAAGCGGCTATCGTTATTAGCATCATTATCACGGCAATCAGCTTCATGATAATTCAGCTCAACAATTTTGCACAAGACAGCTCACTGAACAGCTGGAATGAAGGCGTTCCAGGATATATTGCTAGCATCCGCGAACAAAAAACAAGCAGCAAGCCTATCGCCCTCTTCTTTTACACTGATTGGTGCCCTAACTGTAAAAAACTAAGGGAAGAAATACTTTCAACACCAGAGGTACAGGCATTCATGGCAGAGCTGCTACCCGTAAAGATCAATCCAGAAAAAGGGCCTCTCGAAAACCAATTGTCAGAAGAGTACGGGGTATTTGGCTATCCCACGGTCATCATCGTACCTGGAGCAGGCAAACAACCCACTGTTATTAGGCGGACAAGTAATATAACCCCTGCCCAGTTTATCGAGCAATGCCGGCAAGCTTTAGCCGCATAATAACGTACCAATGACATCAAGCTGAACATCAAATATCCCGTTATAAAACAGCCAGTTAACTCAGGTCTCACCCCGCATCTCAAACCCATTGATTGCGTTTAAAAAAACAAAAATGCAAACGAATACAATAGCTTGAGAGAAACTCAGCATTCAATACATTAAATAAATCTTTATTTATAAGGGATTTAATATAGCTGTAATGTTTCACATATATTATACTGGTCATTAACTGATCAGATATGAGCTTCTGGAAACAAATATAGCGCCATATCAAGCACTCACAGTTTCATTATGACTTTAGGAGGTTTTCATGTTCTCATTTATCTCAAACCAGGCTAATAAGTTACAAGAATCAGCAAACAACTATCTGGCAGATGAGGAAATCTTCGCTGCAGAAGCAATCCAGGGCGATACAGCTTTAATCCTTAGAGTTCAAGAGCTCAACGATTTACGAAAATATTCTGATGAAATGGCCCTATAACCTGGCTTAAAATCGTTATTTCTTCCCAATTAGCTCTATTTGATATCCGTCCGGGTCTTCAACAAATGCAATTATCGTTGTTCCTGCGTTCATTGGACCCGCGTCTCGGATAACCTTTCCACCCGCGTCGTTCATACTCTTCGTCGCCAGATAGACGTCTTCAACTTCTATCGCCAGATGCCCAAACCCCGTCCCCATTTCATACGAAGACTCACCCCAGTTATACGTTAATTCCAACGCCGTATTAGAGTCTTCTGGGCCATATCCTAAAAAAGCCAGTGTAAACTCCCCATCTGGGTATTTCTTCTGCCTTAATAGCGCCATCCCAAGAATTTCCGTATAAAACTTTATGGATTTGTCTAAATCACTCACTCTTAACATTGTGTGCAACAAACGCATATATAACTCCTCTTTATTAAATTACACCACCATGCGAACCAATGGCTCAATTGTTGCTCTTTCCTATAAAAAGTATAGAACGTATTTTAAGTGAAAGGAGTCAACACATGAACGACCAATATCAGGAACTGATATCAACCCTATCCGGTAAACATAATATATTATTAACGTCTTTGCTGTGCACTGACGACCCAAAAACATGGGAAGACTGTAAGCACCTGATTATTTGCCCAATTCCCCTACTAACTCTTGAAATGGCAATCAATCGAGTGGTTGCCAAAGAAAGTAAAACATCCCCCATACCAACGCCGGAAGAAATAAGAAAAGCCTTAAACTATGCAAACCAGAAGAGAACCCAATACCTGCAACACACTGCCGCCGAGCCTCTCGCTCATAACTAAAAGCACGCGAAAAGTACCGCTTAAAACCCGATATTCACCGCGAGCGATGATCAATAACGACGCTCACCCGGCAAATGCGCATTAAATCGCAACATGATTGCAATTTGAAATGTAAAGCGAGAAGAGCATTGGGCATGATGGCTCCTCTTATAGTAGAATAATCGCCAATTCTTTAAGTTTAAAAAGGCCACGCACTCTATGCCGCCTTTTCAAACGCTAACCAATCAGGCGTAACTTTTGACATACACATTGATCACCACCAGCGAGCAACTAAAATCGGCCTGCCTTCAGCTATCACAACACAATGTCGTTGCCGTAGATACAGAGTTTAAACGAGAGACCACCTACTTTCCCATCCCCTGTCTTTTTCAGTTAGCTTCTACCGAAACAACAATATGCATCGACCCATTTCAGATTGACGACCTAAATCCATTAAAAGAACTATTCGACAATAAAGAAATTGTGAAGATATTTCATGCAGGACGACAAGACCTGGAAATTTTCTATTATTTATTTCAGCAATTACCAAAAAATATTTTCGACACTCAAATTGCAGCAGCAATACTGGGCTTTCCTGCGCAAGTCGGTTATGCAAAACTGGTCTCAGACTACCTCGGTGTTGAGCTGGATAAATCACTAACCAGAGCAGATTGGGAAAAACGCCCGTTGCCTGAAAAACAACTGGTGTATGCCGCAAACGATGTTATATATCTATTACAAGTGTATGAAAAACAAATTACAGCACTAAACGATGCTGGCAGGCTTGACTGGCCCAACGCAGATTGCGAAGCGTTATTGAAGGAGTCTCTTTATTGCCCAGACCCATCAAACGCTTGGACAAAAATGAGAAACTACAATTATTTTACTGCAGACGAACGGCGCATAGCATCAGCAATTGCACATTGGCGTGAAGAGCTAGCCATTAAAGGTAATCGCCCGAGAAAATTCATTTTTGATAACCCAGTGATCTCCGAGCTTTCTACAAACCAACCAACCACATTTGAAGCGCTTGAGTCACTAGAAAACATACCACCTTTTGTCATACGAAAATTCGGTGCAGAACTAATCGACATAATACAAATGGCAATTAAATCTAATATTCAGCCCGTTGAACGTGTATTTGAGCGTTTAACTGACACACAAACGAAACAAGTGAAAGAAATGCAGCTACTGGTAAAACAAGTAGCCGAAAAAGAAAAAATAGAGGCAACTGTAATTTGCGGCAAAAAAGAAATCGAAAAAATAGTCCACGGCGAAAAAAAATTACCTGTTTTTCGAGGCTGGAGAAATGATCTTATTGGTAAAACATTAAATGAGATGACTCAATAATAACCATCTTATTTAATCTTCATATTCCTGCTCTAGTAAACGTTTTTTCTTTACTCGGCGGGAAATAATAAAATAAAGAATAAACATCGAGGCAACAAGCGCAAAACCGACCACTTCTACGACAAACATAATGTTCTCAACATTTTCCATCATCCACTTATCCATAACCCATTCCTTTTTAAATTAAGCCAAATATTTTGCAAGCCACAAGCGAAGCTTTAAACCGATTTCTGTGGTGAAACCAACTTCAACAAATCTAATTTCATTATTTTCATCCACCACAAATGAAGAAGGAAATCCAACCACACCCCATTGCTTTGCAAGCGAACCATTTTGATCGACAATAATAGGAAATTTGAGATCATTGTCTATTTGAAATTTTTTCACTTCAGAAAAGCTACCCGACTGGCTTGCCAATGTAATCACATTATAATCCTGAGACAAACTATTAATACTGCCCTGCTCAAGCTTACAGACTTTGCACCAGGTCGCCCAGAAATGAACCAGCACCGGCTTGCTACTCGCATGCAAACTTTCAAACGCCTTACCCTCCAACATCCAGCCCGAAATTTCCGGTGCGGTTCCTGATGGAGTGAGTCGTGTTTGATACAAATGAACAGCGTAATAAACTGAAAAAAATATCAGAATGTTTACCAGTAGACTTTTAATACGCTTACTCATAACTGCTATTTTACACCGCCCCCAAGACATGGAGGCGAGTCTGGAGAGCTCTGGCGTGCATCCCACTCATTTTTTGTATACGTATGTAACGCGAGTGCATGAATATCGTTTTTAAGTTCGTCATCTAATAACTTATAAATCATTTTATGCCGCGCAACCAACATTTTTCCATTAAACGCATCTGATACGAGAGTTACCTTAAAATGCGACTCTGAACCTGCTGGCACATTATGCATGTGGCTTTCATTTATTACGTTGCAGACCTCAGGAAACAAGCCTGCTTGTAACTTAGTTTCAATTGTAGCTTGGATTCTCATATCTAATTCCACTTATTAATACCGTATCTATTTGCGCCAGTTTAGCATTTTTAACAAGTGCGACAGAAGTCTTATAACGACAAACTTTTACTAAAGTCGACTCAGAAACTAGTCGATATCAAAAAACAAACACCACCATACTAAGGATTGAAAAATGGCCAAAATACTTACAGTTGACGACTCCAAAGCTATTAGAGATCTAATGGTTCACATATTAACCGAAGAAAATCACGAGGTTATAACTGCGTCAGACGGTGTTGAGGCACTTGCTATTGCCCGGGAAACCACATTTGATGTTGCTCTTATTGATGTAAATATGCCCAATATGGGCGGCTTATCATTGGTAAGTAAACTCCGTCGACTGGACGATTATCAATACACCCCCATGATTATGGTCACAACTGAAACAAGTGACTATAAAAAAAGCAAAGCAAAAACAATGGGAGCTACCGGATGGCTAAACAAACCCTTTACAGCAGAACGACTATTAGCGGCGGTTAACAAAGTAGCCGGCTAATCAGATAAATAGAGGCTCTAAATAGTTCGCAGAGTTATTTGGCAGAGTTTTTCGTTGCATCGCATCGCTTGCAAACGTAACTCGTCACAAGCCTACCTTGCCTAGTGTCGAATGTTTTCTCATTCTCTATTACCCACTTATGAAAACCATTTTTACACAGCGTATTACCTTTATGCTTCTGTGATAATTTTGGTTTTTTAAAGGGTATGACCTCCCCCATTCTTAGCTCCTATAAATTCAATTACTAACGCCTATGACCGGCGCCACGCATGAAAACCTTTGACCCAAGCTAACAATTTTTCTGGCTTATGCGCCTTTTTCCAATTGCCCGCCGCAAACTTGTTTGCCTCGGCCATCGTTGGGTAAATATGAATCGTACCAAGAATTTTATTTAACCCTAATCCGTGCTTCATTGCCATTACATACTCAGCTATTAAATCACCAGCATGATTACCCGCAATAGTTACTCCTAAAATTTTGTCTTTCCCCGGCACGGTCAATACTTTGACCACTCCATGGTCTTCACTATCTGCAATTGCACGATCAAGGTCATCAATACCGTATTCTGTCACTTCATACGCAATTCCCTGCTCTTTTGCCTCCAACTCATTCAAACCAACCCTTGCAACTTCCGGGTCGGTATACGTTGCCCAAGGGATAACAGAGTAGTCGACCTTGAAACGCTTAAACGGTGAAAATAATGTATTAACTGCTGCGTACCAGGCTTGATGAGCGGCCGTGTGCGTGAATTGATATGGCCCAGCAACGTCTCCACAAGCATATATATTAGGATAATTAGTTTGTAAAAATGAGTTGGCCTGAATCACACCGGACTTTTCAATATTTATCCCCAGCTCTTCCAAACCAAAACCAGTGACATTTGCTTTTCGACCTAGGGCTAAAATTAATTGATCAAATGGTACTTTTATTTCTTCAACTTTTTCAACTTCTTCATCAACTAAGCCATTTATATGATCACATACTAGATATTTTTGTCCATTTTCAATCACACACTTTTTTGCAGAATGGCTCAACAAAAGATTCATACCTTCCGAACGAAAACGAGTCTGAACCAGCTCTGCAATCTCTTCATCTTCGCGCAGCATAATACGTGATGCACGCTGCACCAGAGTCACTTCGCTACCCAACCGCTGAAAAGACTGCGCAAGTTCGCAACCAATAGGCCCCCCACCAAGCACAACCAAACGTTTCGGCTTTTCTTTTAGCTCCCACACTGTATCAGATGTAAGGTAACCCACTTCATCAAGCCCTGGTAAATTTGGTACGAAAGGTCGTGCACCTGTTGCTATAACAATATTTTTAGTCGTTAATACTTTGCCACTTACCTCCACTTCGTACGGTGAACGGATCATAGCTTCACCCTGGATTACTTCAACACCTAGACTCGTATAACGCTCAACAGAATCATGTGGTTCGATTTTTTTAATAATATTGTGTACGCGATTCATCACATCTGAAAAATCAAATTCAACTGTGGTCGATTTAAAACCAAATTCTTTTGCCCGGCTGGCATAAGACAACATTTTTGCTGAGCGAATAATTGCCTTACTGGGAACGCAACCCGTATTAAGACAATCCCCACCCATCTTATTTTTTTCAATCAAGGCAACTTTTGCATTCACAGCCGCCGCGATATAAGACGTCACCAACCCACCTGAGCCCGCACCAATTACCACTAGATTATAGTCAAACTTTTTCGGCTTCTTATAGTTCTTCAGCACTTTATTCGCCTTGTATATATCAATCGTTTTTTTCGCAATCAAAGGAAAGATACCAAGCATCGCAAATGACAGCAGCATAACCGGTGACAAGATACCCGCCAACGAATCCAGTGAAGCCAATTGACTCCCTGCATTAACAAAAACAATTGTGCCGGGAAGCATACCTATCTGACTGACTAAGAAAAATTGGCGCACTTTTATTTGAGTAACACCCATCACAAGGTTAATCATAAAAAAGGGGAATGCGGGGATCAAGCGTAATGTAAACAAATAGAAAGCACCTTCTTTTTCTATGCCTTCGTTTATTGCTTTTAATTTATCGCCAAATTTTTGCTGCACAGATTCACGAAGAACAAAACGAGCGACGAGAAATGCTAGCGTTGCGCCAATAGTGCTGGCAAAAGAAATAATAACAGCGCCTTCAGCCAGGCCAAAAACTGCGCCGCCAGCCAACGTCATGATCACTGCCCCGGGCAATGATAACGCCGTAACAGAAATATATATCAACATATATATTGCGATAGTGGTGAGTTTATCCTGCTGATAGAGATTGATGAAATGGTCTTTTTCTGATTTTAGATAGTCAAGCGTAAAATACTGACCCAAATCAAAGATAAAAAATGCGGCCGTCAAAGCGACCAATATTATAATTAGAAATACCTTACTTTTACTCATTGTCTCTCGCGTTCCTTAGCCCATACATATGTTTGTGAATAGAGACAAAAAAGCACATTCAGTTACAAAAAAATAAAATATATATTTTGTAACATATTATTTTAATGAAAGTCGTAATTAAACCTAGGATACATCCAGCTCCTTGCTCGTCGCTATCTTTTGATTTCTCTGATATATATCATTACGAAAATTTATTTCCCCTTCCTCATCCACCCACGCAGTCCAGTACATAAGATAAACAGGTAGTTTTCTCTTCAAGTTAATACGCACAGTTTCACCCGTCGATATTTGGCTTTCAACATCGGACTGTTTTCCTTTATTACCCCAAGACAATATTTTATTTGCCAGATTAAATGGCTCAGCAACACGAATACAGCCGGAACTAAACGTCCTTATATGGCGATCAAATAGGGTTCGGTCTGGCGTATCATGCAGATAAACCCTGAACCTATTAGGAAACATAAATTTAATTCGGCCCATACTGTTATGTGCACCGGGAGATTGCATCAGCTTATAAGGAAAGTTTTCTACCTTTACCTCTTGCCAATCAATTGTCTCAGGATCAACTTCTTTGGCGTTTTTACGCCAGCTTTCATATACTTTTAAATTATTAACCTTTAAAAACCCAGGATTTTCTCTCATTTTGGGTAAGAATTTTTCTTTTGCTATCCTTGGAGGCACGCTCCAGGTGGGGTTTAATTCAACATATTCCATGCTATCGATAAAAGCGGGGGTTGCTCGAAACGTTTTCCCAATAATAACGGGCATTTCCATTACCGACTCACCATCATCAACTAGATTCAACCGATAGCCCGCCATATTGACCATTACGTAACGTCGCCCCAGGGAGCGTGGCATCCATCGCCATCTTTCCATATTCTGTTTAATTCGGGCTATTTGTTCATTAACGTCAATATTCAAACTCTTACGGGTAAAATATCCCACCACGCCGTCTACCTTATGGCCATAGTACCTTTGGAATTTATGTACTGCGATATCAAGATTGTCATCAAAGAGTTCTGACTCATCATTATTACCCGGTAACAAATATTTCTCCTGCTGCAATCGCTTTCGAATATTTGGTATTTGGCGATGCGACATTCCCACTTGCAATTGCGGCGCATACGCCACCTTCTGCCAGGGTCCATTTACTGCCAATTCGCGATAATAGGCTAATTTTTCTTTTAATTTCACATAGGCTTTATGTGGTGGAGGAAAGTCACGCATCGCTAACTCGGCATCAGGGGCTATTAACAGCCACTCTAACCGCCTTACTACATTGATCCTTCTAGGCCTAACATGCCAGTCAATGTCAGCGGCTCGGGGGTTACGATAACCCGCACTCACTTCCAGGCCATAACGCAACAAGGCATCGGTCAACAGTAATTCCAAACGAGCTTTTGACTTATCTCGCTTAGCCCTCCATAAATACTGCAATGCGGGCACATGGTATTCAGCAGGATCTAGCCCTTCATTATCAGCCTCAACTAGCACATCCCTCACTTTACGGGCTCTTTCGGTAGGCCCATTAACTGTTAACCAAACAGGCAAGAACTCACGTTTACTATAGAATTCTCTTAGTTTTTGCCAATCGAGCCCCGGCGCCCAGTTTTCGTAGTTATCCAAAACAAGATGACGATGCATCTCGTTAACAATCGCGTCAGCCGGAAGGTCTTCTTCAATACCGTTAGCCCCTCCAAGTGAGGCATAACTAGCAGAAGATAGACAAACTAGCCCGGCAAAGAATATCCATGCAAATAATATTTTATAGGAAGTGCAATTAGGGCTCATAAGATCAATAGGTTATCGTGGCTCACAAATAAGTGCTTACATTTATAGTTCTTATATAGTCTATCGGCTTTAAACGACTAATGTTGATGATTATACAAACAAAAACGCCCGAAAAGCGCTGCTTTTCGGGCGTTTCTAAAAATAGATTGATTTAAATCAATTAAACACCTAAACCTGACTTAGGTCTTTAGCTACTTTGCCTTTTCGCACACTGATACATTGTTTTTACGGCATAAGTGTGAGGCGAGCCTTCCCAGTTATAGGCATCCATTACGACTAAGAATAAATAGTCTTGATAAATATCAAGCGTTTGTAACGCGTTATTATTTGTAACCATTGAGTCTATCACTTGATCAAGCGGCATACCTAGGTCAGAGTTAATAACCGTATCATAACCAACCATAGATACCGCATAACAAGCCTGTTCCGAATCACTTAATCCCCCTATGGCACTAGCACTGTTGAAGCCAAGAGAAAGAAGCAATGCAACCAATATTGAAGCGTGCCTTCCAATCATAATTATCTCCTTCATTAACTTCAATATCGTATCGCCAGAGGAAAAACTTTAGCCTTAAACCAAGAATAAAATGTTATGATTCACCACATTTTCTCAGGCAAAATACACTATTTATAAAATTGCAAAATGCAGTCCGATTACTGAGAAAATTAAAAGTCTTTTTCGAGAAAATAGATTTTTTCGCTTAACAGTTCGCTCTGTTTTTTTAATGGAATACACAGTAAAATCCACTTAGTTAAAACATAACAGTCACTTGCCGAACATTTGATCACAAATTAAATATCACTTTTTACTCAAAACACAAACAGGATATAAAACATGTCTACAATTGTTATAGGGTTTGACAATGCCTTTAATGAAACATCCAAAATAATGATAAATATTGAATCCCCTATTGCAGAGCACGAAAACATTTGGGTATGGGATCACTTTTTTAGCTTGGTTCTCAACCGCCTATCTGATTCAGAAGATAAATCTCAGCAATTGCTTGACCACATGTCAGAGTGGGCGGTTGGCTTTGCAAATAAAATGTATTCGCCTATTAACGAACTGCACGCTGAAGGCGCTTTTAAAATTGATAAAAATCTTCGCGTAGAAAAAAAGATAGACCAATGTGACGAAGTCATTATGATTGAAGTCAGTAGCCAGGCAGATTCATGGCCAACTGTTCATGCAAAAATAAACGACGATACAAGCCCAGAAAAACTATCAAGCTCAGTTATCGCGCTCGCCCAATATTTTTTAAGCAACAATACGAATTTCTTTCGCGAGCTACCAATGCACGTACTGGGAATGCGAAAATTTTATAATGATGAAATGTCATTTACATCTGAGGAAAGTATTTCAGGAGCTCCCGCCTTCTCATTTAACCTTGCACTGAAGTTTTATCAGGACCTTGATCAAAAACTGCAACGTCAATAACATGCTTACCGACACTATAAAAAAAGATGTTCAACAAGCTTATAAAAACATCTCACAAAAAATAGGCGGGTTTCGAAATCGTTACACCCAACGCGCCTTTATTGCTGAAATAGTTAAATCTATTTGCGATAAAAAAAGAAATAACATTCTTGTCGCCGAAGGTCCTACCGGTACGGGTAAAACCCTAGCCTATCTTCTGTCCTGCATCCCCGTTGCTCAGGCACAAAATATAAAGTTGGTAATTTCATCCGCCACTGTCGCACTTCAGTCACAATTGATTGAAAAAGATTTACCCGCAGTTCAGAAACTCAGTGGGCTGGAGTTTAGCAGCGCGATTGCCAAAGGGCGAGGCCGTTACTTGTGCCCCAGCTTGCTCGCACAACATACGGGCGACACAGACTCTCAAGTCGATGCATTTGCAACTGACGATTATTTAACAGCCACATTAAAACGTCTATTTAAAACCTTTGAAAACAAAGACTGGAATGGCGACAAAGATAGCTGGGACTCACAAATTCCCGATGAAATCTGGACAAAGATCAGCAATGACCGCCATGGATGCAGCTCATCTAAATGTCATTATTTTCGAGAATGCCCTTACTTCATAGCCAAAGCTAAAATTGAAGATGCGGATGTGATTGTGGCCAATCACGATATCATTTTGTCTGACCTTGCACTCGGCGGCGGCGTATTGATTCCCGCACCGGAAGAAACATTATATGTTTTTGATGAAGCGCACCACCTACCAGACAAAACAATTAATCATGCGTCTTCCTGGATTTCAATCTCCGGCACATCAGGTTGGCTTGATAAATCCGATGGTATTGTCAAACAATGCGAGTCCATTTTACAAGAGTCCGACACGGGAAAACTTTTTTCTGCGGCAGACCTTGCTCGCGAAAAACTGAAAGACAAGATGGCCGAATTCACGCGTACGATCAACAGCATTGCGGAATTGAATCAACCTCACCAATCCGAAATAACACTTCGATTCCCTAACGGGATTATTCCTGAAGATTTACGATTACAAACCAAAGAGCTTTTGCTGGTCACTCAGGATTCAGAAAGACAGTTTAATAAACTAAAAGACAGAATTACCAAAGCAGTAACTGACAACGAAATCCCCACCAAATTAGGTGAGGCAGTGCTACCGGAACTCGGCAGCAGCATTTCTCGACTAAGCAACATTGCAACTTTGTGTTTTAATTTTTCATCTCAAGACCCCGATAAAGAACCACCTATGGCGCGCTGGATCACAAAAACCAGCTACCGAGACAACAGCGATTACAGAATATTTACATCACCTATTTCTGCGGCTAGTTTTTTACAACAAAATTTGTGGGACCGTTGTCACGGCGCCGTATTAACTTCCGCGACATTAATGACGTTAGGTAGCTTTGCCTATTTTCAACATAGAACGGGGCTTGATGCCGTTTCACAAACTCGATATATCCACCTTTCATCGCCGTTTGATTTCGCTAATAAATCAACGCTGTGGATTCCTAAAATGAAAACAGAACCACAACAAACAGAAGCTCACACCACTGAAATAATTGACTTACTACCTGATCTTATTACCGATAAAACAGGCACGTTAGTACTCTTTAGCTCTCGCCGTCAATTAACTGAAGTTGCAGAGAACGTACCGTATTACATACAGGATCATTTATTGATTCAAGGTGATTACAACATTCAAACGTTACTTGAAAAACACAAAGAAAAAATAGAAAACAACGAAACCAGTGTAATCTTTGGACTTGCCAGTTTTGCAGAAGGTATCGACTTACCAGGCGAATTATGCACGCACGTTATTATTGCCAAACTACCTTTCCCTGTACCTGACTCTCCCGTCGACGCAACAGAAAGAGAATATATCGAGTCGCAGGGGCAAAATCATTTTCGTGAAATAGTTCTTCCTCAAACCTGCATCCGGTTAATACAGGCAGTTGGCCGACTAATTAGAAATGAAGAAGACAGCGGAAAAGTCACAATACTGGATCGTCGATTAGTCAGTAAGTTTTACGGCAAACAACTGTTAAACGCGTTACCGAACATGCGACGAATAATCGAGTAGCTTGAGTAGCTACTCAGCGTGTTTAGGCTTCACCCGAAACAAAAGATGAATTCGCTGTGTAGTTACTAATCGGCATACTGCCTGCATTTACAGACTACCCTCAACCAAGGATTTTCCAATGCAAGCAGGCTCACTAATTAAATTAACGCTATTAACATTACTGTTAAGCCATAACCTACAAGCTGACGAGCAATGCATCCCAAAAGAACAATGGCTGCTTCCGGGCTCAGGTAAAACACTAACCACCGAAGATTATTTGCCACAAGTATATAAAGAAGATCTAATCTTACTCGGTGAGCATCACGAAAATGCGTCACACCATCAATGGCAACTCACATTATTAAAGAAGCTTTACGCGAATAATCCTGGCATTGTCATCGGCCTGGAAATGTTCCCTAGACGCATGCAGCCTTTACTAGACAAATGGATAAACAAAACCATCGATAAAGATGCTTTCATTAAAGCATCTGAATGGGATGACATCTGGGCATATGATTTCAACCATTATCTACCCATACTGGCCTTCGCTAGAGATAATAATATTCCATTGATTGCAATTAACATTGATAAATCACTATTGAAAATGGCCGGCAAGCACGGCTGGAACAATATTCCAAAGCAACACAGAAACGGAATCGGCGACCCAGCAAAACCAACTGAGCCTTACGTTCGCCAATTAGCCATTAGTTTTCAAGGGCATTACGAAGACCCGTTAAAGGCCAGCAAGCAAGCATTTATGCGCTTCGTTCAACAACAACAACTATGGGATCGAGCCATGGCAGAGGCACTGGCAAGCGCTAGGCAAGATAATCCCGGCAAACAGATCGTGGGCATCGTTGGTAGCTGGCATATTATTGATGGCCATGGCGTTCCATACCAGTTAAAAAGCCTCGGAGTCACAGATACACTTTCACTTGTACCCTGGGATAAGCATTTAGATTGCGCCAGCCTAAACCCACAATTTGCAGATGCCATTTTTGGCACACTGCCCAATGACAATATTAGCATTAGCGAAAACCAGTAAAAAATATTGCCTAAAATCATAAGATTGGCCAGTTCCACTTGTTTTTTGCTGAGTCTCGCTCAATTCTCCAGTTTTTATTCTACAAATTGTTCCAGTTTTAATCTAATATAGCGGCCTTTTTAGCGCAGAAATTGCGCGCTGTATATTTTTTTGGAGTATAAATGTTTATTGCTGGGCAACGTTGGATTTGTGATTCTGAGTTAGGACTTGGTCTTGGAACCGTATTAAAAAGTGACTTTCGAACAGTCACCATTGTTTTTCTGGCTAGCGGCGAAACCCGTACATACTCCCAACAAACAGCGCCTCTTCGT
Source organism: Gammaproteobacteria bacterium (assembly GCA_029864945.1). GTDB lineage: Bacteria > Pseudomonadota > Gammaproteobacteria > S012-40 > S012-40 > CALZJE01. The sequence goes on along the minus strand of JAOTSL010000006.1, from coordinate 14,093 downwards.
CGCGCTGCCTTTAATATCGGCGACACAATAGAAAGCCATGAAGGCTGGAGCCTTAAAATCAAAAGTATCTCTGAACAAGACGGACTTTTGACCTACGAAGGCACCAACGAGGCAAATAGCGACTGCGCATTAGCGGAAGCCCATCTAAGTAACAACATCCAATTAAATCGCCCGTACGACCGTTTATTTTCCGGCCAGGTCGACAACCCTAAATGGTTCGATTTACGCACTCAATGCCGCACACATAACACTCGGCTGGCAAACTCCGACCTTACCGGCTTATATGATGCTCGAACTAGCCTGGTTCCCCATCAACTTTACATCGCACATGAAGTAGCAAAACGTTTCGCTCCTCGTATTTTACTCGCCGACGAAGTTGGTCTTGGTAAAACCATTGAGGCTTGCATGATTATGCAACACCAATTAATTACCGGACGAGCCGAGCGTGTATTAATTGTTGTCCCCGAAGCACTTATGCATCAATGGTTAGTTGAGTTGATGCGACGCTTTTGCCTGACTTTCAGTGTTTTCGACGAAGAAAGATGCGAAGCAATAATTGAATCAACTGATTTTGCAAATCCTTTCCAAGCGGAGCAATTAGTACTTTGCAATCTTGGTTTTTTGACTCGAAATCCAGAGCATCTCGCGCAAGCCATTGACGGTAACTGGGATCTTGTCATCATTGACGAAGCTCACCACCTGCAGTGGTCAGAAGAAAGTCCCAGCATTGAATACAAAGCAGTAGAAGCGATTTCTCAAAAGAGCAAAGGTTTATTACTGTTAACGGCCACACCAGAGCAACTCGGAAAAGCCAGTCACTTTGCACGGTTACGCTTACTCGATCCGCAACGCTTCCACGACTTTCAGGCGTTTGTAAAAGAAGAATCCGAATACCAAGGAACCGCTTCAACTATCGAAGCGATACTCGACGACAAAGTACTAAGTACAGAACAGCTTAATTTGTTATCACAACTTCTGGGTGACAACTCATTCTCGCAAGATCACGCCATGAATGACAAGCAGAAGCAAAATATCATTGATCAACTCCTCGATAGGCACGGTACCGGACGCGTACTGTTTCGAAACACACGCCATACCATAAAGGGCTTCCCTGATAGAAACGCGCGTCTTACAGCATTAGAGCCTCCAGCTGAATATCAAGAAACGAACGAGCTTGCAATTCACATGGAGCTTAATGAACCTGAACTTTTGATCGCGCCAGAACGTCTCTATCAGATGATTTCAAGCCTAAAAGCTGAACTAGGCGGTAACGCATCAATAGCTAAAAACTGGTGGACATTCGATTCTCGCGTTGAATATTTAGTTAACTTACTCAACAAATACAAATCAGAAAAAATCCTAGTCATTTGCGCCAGCAGCCACACCGCGCAAGATTTAGAGTCTGCCATTCGAATTAAAACCGGTAAGCGTGTTACTGCCTTTCACGAAGAACTTAGCATTATTGAACGAGATCGTGCCGCTAGTTATTTTGCCGATGATATTGATGGCGCTCAGGCACTGATATGTTCTGAAATTGGAAGTGAAGGCCGTAACTTTCAGTTTGCACATCACCTAGTATTATTTGATCTGCCACTTAACCCTGACTTACTCGAACAACGTATTGGGCGACTTGACCGAATTGGTCAAACCGAAAACATTCAAATTCACGTTCCTTACTTTAAAAATACAGCACAGGAAGTAATGACAAAATGGTATATGAATGGGCTTAACGCGTTTGAAAAAACCTGCCAAGTGGGTGAAACAATTTATCGAAAAATTGAACCTGCATTACTGGAATTATTACAAGATCCAAATTTTGAACACACAACGCTTGATTCACTCATTGGTAGCACAAAAACCTTACTTGCTGAATATCTCGAGGCATTACAAAAAGGACGCGATCGCCTTTTAGAGCTAAATTCTTATAAGAGCGATATTGCACTGGCCCTTCAAAAAGAAATTGGCGAAATAGATGCCGACCCGGAACTTCAACATTTTATGGAGCAGGCATTTAGCACCTTTGATGTTGACTCCGAAATTTACCGAACTGGAAGTTTGTTATTAAAGCCTGGGCAACACATGCATGACTCTGTCTTCCATGGACTTAACGAAGACGGAACCGTTATTACATTCAATCGCGACACAGCTCTCGCCAACGAAGATATGCAATTCGTCACTTGGAACCACCCGTTTGCGCGTGATGCCATTGATATGATGCTATCCAACGAAAAAGGTAACACTTCTTTAATCGCAATTAAATCTCGTCAATTTAAACCCGGCACATTGATGGTAGAAACCTACTTTGCCATCGAATGCATTTTCCCGGAAGCCATAAAAGCCGGCATTTCTGTGGACATGGAAGTACTGCGTTCTATAATTCCTGCCACCGGCGGCGTACTCAACAATAGTCAGACTGACAATTTATATGCATCTGAAATTTCAAAAGTTGATAAAAAAACATCTCACAAAATTATCAAATCGCAAATGGATGAACTGAAAATATTACTCAGCCAAGCAACCGAAATTGCTGACACCACACTACCAAAAATCATTAAGCGAAATCAAAAGTCATTAACTGAAAAAGTACAGAATGAATTAAATCGCTTAGAAGCATTAAAGCAAATAAACCCCAGCATTCGCCAAGATGAGATAGAGCATCAAGAAACACTGCTCAAAATCATCAATGAACGCCTTGCTTCAAGCAAAATCAGACTAGATGCTGTACGTGTGATCATTACGCACTAAGCCTAAGCCCCCTTCTAACCGCACCTCTCGAGTGCCTTATTGATAATCCGGTTACGGGTGATTTTCACCAAAGTTCCGGGTTATCAACGAGTTAGCAATTGACCAAAACACACCCCACCCACCTAAGCAACATCACCTAAACAATTACTTTACATCGACTTTTTCACACTTTCAGGTAAATCACTAAAGTAAGCTATCTAGAGGCCGTTATATTGACCGGATGGAGGAGAAAGTTAATACCAATAGGTGAAACTATGATTAACCAAATAACATCTGCGGCACTGAATCAGCAAAACTTGCCTTTAGCTGAGCGGAGCGATGTAAAAACCTCTGCTCCCAATGGCCAGCCGCCGTCAAACACGTCTTTTTCGCCTGAATCAAGTCTACGCATCATTAACGACAAAATCATTGATGGCATCGATAAAGAACTTGCCAAAACTGATGCAACGCCTATCAGAGAGCTTAATTCAAATAACTTTACACCAGAATCTGTCGCAAAAGGCATCTTGGGTTTCGTGCAAAATGCCATTAATCGTGCAAAAGCGCGCGGCCAATCAACCGACGGTATGCTCGAACAGGCAAAAACAGGCATCGAAAACGGTTTTAAACAAGCTAAAGATATTCTCATTAGCCTTAATGCTTTATCTGGACAAATTGCCGAGACAGTTCAACAAACATACGACCTGATTCAGCTTGGGCTTGATAAGATGGGGCCAGCACCACAAAACGGCTCAACCGTTAACACCAATACTGAAATAACGTCACTATCAAGCCAAACTCAACATAAAGCCCAATCCTTTGAGTTAAACATAAAAACCCAGGATGGTGACAACATAAAACTCAGCGTCTCTCAAGATCAATCAAACCATCAATACAACGCAACCTTATTAAAAGGTAACACAACTGCCAACATCAACCAGACAGGTTCGCGCTCATCTAGCAACATACAACTATCTATATCAGGAAATTTAGATAAAGCAGAAATTGCAGCGATAGAAGAATTATTAACCGAAGTAAAAGCCGTTTCTGAGCACTTCTTCGATGGGGATGTAAATGCGGCATTTGAAGCAGGTCTGAGCCTCGGATTTAACACACCAGAAATAGCCAGCTTTGCATTAGACTTAAACGAAAGCCAAACCCAAACGGCGTCGCGTGCATATCGTGAAGTAAACAGCTTCGGCACTGAAAATAATCGTGTCTCTCCAACGCAACTGGAAAATTTGCTAAAGCCCGCTCATGACTTTATGTCTGCACTAAGTAATGACTTCGAAAAAAGCCAGAACTCAGATCTAATGAAAAACTCATCATCAAATCCAGTAGAGGGGTTGTTCAATTATTTCTCTCGGGCAAACCCAGACAATAAACCTCAGATACAAAGCCTTGAGTCTTTATCTGGCGGCTCCTTCGAAAATATTACACAACAGCTTATTTCCACCATTAGTTAAACATAATGCAAAAAAACTATTGACAAATTCGGCTTAATATTTCCCTGCGCCGTATAATTGACGCAAACTTACCCGAAGTTACTCACAAGTAAATGCACTTCCAAGCCCTAGTGCCTGTTTTTTATAAAAAATCCGAGAATACAACCACGAAAATAGAACAAACCCATAAAAAACATAGAGATACGTTTAAGTGCAATAAGTAGTCAATCCAACAGAAAGTACCGTTTTACGGGCACCCAACCTATTTATTTACATTTAATCCACAAACTTATCCACAGAATATGTGAATAAGTTAGCGCCGGCGCCAACCACATGACATAACCATTATGGTATGCATAAGTGTATATTTATCTTGCCCGAATACTTATCTTGATTATTATGTCTACCGAGGTAATTTCTGCGCAAATAATTACCTAACCAGTCACATTAAAAGTTACCCACAATCAAGGTTGGTTATATCAAACATAAAGCGAGCAATTACTAGATGAAAACCGAGCATACACCAACTAAAAGTTACTATAAAACAAGTGGTTACGACAGGTGTAATTTACCGAAAGATATTTACTTCGTTTCTCCCGTTGACACCGATAAGTTATCAACAATTTAATCCACACACTTATCCACAGGATATCCATGAAATATCGGGTTTTATAGATTGATCAATAAAACAGTTAAAAAAGAAGTAAAAGGAGGTTCGTTAAAAATTGTTTTAACGGTTTTTAACGCGAAGTTTAGCCGCTATAAAATCGGCGTGAGAAACGTAAAGCAACTCTGAGACTTTTCGAACAAGATACTCTTCATCAATATCCAGTGCATCATCAGCATAAGCTATTTCCCACAGTGCTTCGATGATAGGTAGTTTATCGTTGTATTCAAAATGCTGATTAATTAAAGACGTAAACTGATAATAGTCTGTAGAGTTTTGTAATTCAGCAGATGCAAGCCCCACTAATTCTTCTGTTTCAGTATCCGTGAGCTTGAAGCATGCTTTGATTTGGACGATCAACATTTTTTGCTCTGCGTCATGAAAATGATCATCCATACGCATCATTTCAATTAACAAAGCGGTTGTAGCCAAACGCAAAGCATGTTGTTTACCCTCTTCAGACTTATCAGAGGATAAAATATTTTCTTCAAAAAAGGCTTTTATTGCATTTAACATACTTAATAGTCCCAATAGTCTTTAAGGCGTTTTGTGCTCTTCATCAGGTCCCAGAAAACTGGCAAATAAAAGCCCTGATAATAATCCGAATAAATGCGCTTCCCAGGAAATTTGAGTCGCCTGTGGAAATATACCCCACACAATCCCGCCATACAGAAACACCGTCATAACAGCAAAAATAAAGGAGCGCATACTTTTTTCATACCAAGCGGCCGCGACCAGAAACCCGAAATAGCCAAAAATTAAACCGCTTGCACCAATATGAATGGCTGGTCTGGCAACTAACCAGATTACCACACCCGCAACAATCGTAATGCCCACTGTAACGATGAGGTAGTCTTTAAAGCCTCTAAGTAATATAAACCAGCTTAAAATAGCCAGTGGAATTGTGTTTGATATCAAATGTTCCACATTTGCGTGCAGAAATGGCCACACCAAAATACCAATCAAACCATCTACTGAACGGGGATGGATTCCCCACATCCCCAGTGAATGACCAACACTGCTATTATAAAGCTCAATGATCCACATTAAGCCAACAATGATTATGGTTTCAGTTATTCGCATCTAGCCAGCGACAGTAAACTAAAACTGAGCGGAACACAGTGCAGTGGGTATTTCTTCAATCTACTTTCTGAGAATTAGCTTCACTGACTTTGAGATTGCGACCAAAAAACTCACTATCATCAAGTTCAGCTATCGCACTTAAAGCATCACGCTCACTCATTTCAATAAATCCAAAACCCTTAGCTTTTCCTGTTTCGCGATCTTTCACAATGCGTAAAGACTGGATCTCACCAAAAGGTTCAAATAAAGCAGCTAATTGTCTGCCGCGTACTTTATAGGCAAGATTACCGATAAAAATGGACATTACGCGACTTGCATCTGCATTGTTTTTGCGCGGAACCGGTTTTTTCGCCTCTGGCATTTTGACATCTGCAAACATAAATGCAGCGATCAACATACCGATTAATAGACCAAGGGCAATACAAATTGCACCATCATCTTTCACACCAAAACCGACATAATTTACTAATAAATACCCAATAGCGGAAAATAACGCTGAAATTGAAATTAATTTAACGAGAGAAACTGACTTTGACATTAAGTGAAACCTTTTATATTTAATATGAACGTGAAATTGTACTTATTTTATTGTTTTGACTATTAATTGATATATTACAAATTGCTTTATCTAAACGAGACCGCGCATTTTATCATAAACAGAACCCTAACCTACAACCATTAAACACCACTATTTTGAACCAAAATTAAGAGCCAGAATTACGAACCAGAATTACGAACCAGAGTTTAAAAAGTTAAGGCTAGCCTCCAATGCTGGCGGTTTATGCAATATTCGAATATGCCCCAAACCTTCCGTAATATGCAATTTAGCCCCCGGCCACCGTTTAACCGCTTTTTGAGCCTGAGACAAAGGTACTTTATCATCATTTTTATCATGAATTATCAGACAAGGGATTGTCATTTCAGGCGCAATCCCCGTAATGGAGATATCTTCAAATGACGCTATTCCGTATATATTTAACACATACTTTTTAAGTACATTGCTCGCTTGACTAGTTAATTCCATGTAATCAGAAAAAGCCTGTAAAAGGGCCGTAAATTCAGTTGGTGGACTTATTCCGATAAATTTTTGACAAGCCACTCCTTGATTTATCGCATTTACCGCCGCCATGGCTCCAAACGAATGACCAATCATGGCAAAAAAAACACCGTGTATTTCTGTCAATTTTTTTATTATTGCCACTGATTCCTGTACATTTGTATGATTATCGTCGCTCAATCCGTGGCCTTTCGCATCAAAAGAAACCACACCATAACCGGCTGACAGGAGCTCTTTTACAAAAAAAGAGAGTTGAGTCCCTCTTCCATTCCAGCCATGAAGCAATAAAACGGTTGGGGGATCATCTCCAACTTCCCATACATAAGTCATTATATCTGCCCCGTTTACATCAATTTTTTGTTTAAGGGCACTATTAAAAACCTCCAATTCCTTTTCCGGCATTTTGTGGCGGTATGTACGAGTCCATAGCTGGTAGCTTATACGTGCAGATATAAACGGCAGCGATCTGGCCAGACTATTAATAGTTATTCGCAACAATATCGCTTTAATTTGCATGATAGGTGTAATTGGTTTTTTTTCAGGCTATTATTAAAAAAATAATGATTTCGGGAGAAATAGATGGACGTCCTCAGCATACCAGAAATATTTCAGCAAACCGCCAATAAATATGCAGAGCACATCGCAATTGATTTTATGGGTAAAAAGACAGACTTCAAAACTGTTGATTATCTGAGCAATAACGTTTCCGCGGCACTTGCTGGAAACGGTATTAACAAAGGTGATCGGGTCGCGTTATATTGCATAAACTCCGATGCATTTGCCATTGCCTACCTGGCAATAATTAAATCAGGGGCAACCGTAGTACCAATCAATTTGTTATTAACACCAAAAGAAATAACTTATCTATTACATGATAGCGGTGCGAAGGGATTGTTTTACCACGAAGTTTTTGACCAATCCGTTACGGCCTTCCGCGATCAGGTTTCTACACTCAATTGTTTTATTTGCATTGGTTCTGCCATTCCAGAAAACAATGACCTTAATTTTAGTGAAATAGCTACACAACCTGGTAACGCACCAGATGTTGAGCTTGACCCTCTGGCTGATTTGGCAGCCATTCTATATACATCTGGCACCACCGGAAAACCCAAAGGCGCGATGCTTACCCACCACAATCTGGCAAGCAATACCCAGAGTGTACTTGAGACCGTAAAAATGATTCCCGGTAAAGACGTGTTAGTTGCCGTGCTTCCCATGTTTCACGCATTTGCTTCAACGGTTTGCATGCTTACACCTTTACTTCGAGGGCTCACCATTTTACCCGTCACAAAATTTGACCCGGAACTGCTAGCCAATACAATAGAGCAAGGTGGTGGCACAATTTTATGCGCGGTACCCAGCATGTATAACGTGATGCTAAATATGAACGAAAAACAAGTCAGTAAATTGTCCGGCTTGCGATTTTGTGTTTCAGGCGGCGCCGCCATGCCTGAAGAAGTGATGAAAAAATTTGAAGATAAATTTGGAATACTTATATACGAAGGTTACGGGCCCACCGAATGCTCACCAGTAACCAATGTGAACCCGATACATGGTATACGCAAAACGCTTTCCGTCGGGCCATCCCTTAGTCATGTTGAAGTTTGCATTAAAAACAACGAGGGTAATGATCTTAAAAACGGTGAAATCGGCGAACTGTGCGTTAGGGGGCCGAATGTGATGAAGGGCTACTGGAACAGGGATGAAGATACTAAAGAGTCTTTCTTTGGCGAGTGGTTTCGTACCGGTGACTTAGGTAAACGCGATGACGATAATTATTTTTATATCGTTGATCGAATAAAGGACCTAGTCATTGTCAACGGCATGAATGTATACCCCAGAATTGTCGAAGAAGTATTATATCAACACCCGGATATAGCTGAGTGCGCAGTGATAGGCCAGCAAGATAACCTACACGGAGAAATCGTTGTAGCTTACCTGGTGACCACTTCCGGAAAAGAACTCAGTGCAACTGACATGCGACATTTTTGTCGCGACAAACTCGGGCGATACCAAGTCCCTAAAAAGTTTCATTTTGTTGATAGTTTACCTAAAAATGCGACGGGGAAAATTATGAAGCGTGAGCTTAAAGCCGAGAAAACAGCAGAGCCAGCATAATCCTAGATTCCGCAGTTAGATCGCGGATTCTAGGATAATAAAAAAAGGCAACTGATATAATCAGTTGCCTTTTCTATCTGCTTAACAATTTGCCAGATTAACTAAGCAGTTATTCCACTATGTCTTAACAACGCTTCTATTTTTGGCTCCCGCCCTCTAAACGCAACAAACATATCCATCGGTTCTTTAGAGCCACCTTTTTCGAGAATATTTTCCAGAAAACGTTTACCTGCCGATTGATCAAATACCCCTTCTTCTTCAAACAATGAAAAAGCGTCCGCTGAAAGAACTTCGGCCCATTTATAGCTGTAATAACCTGCTGCGTATCCACCAGCAAAAATATGTGAAAACCCGTGTGCGAAGCGATTAAATTCCGGCGCTTTTACTACGGCCACTTTCTGTCTCACCTGGTTTAAAATTTCGTAAATTCCTGCACCATTCGCTTCTGTCGTCTCTTTTCCCGTCTCTTTAAAAAGTTCCGCATGAATACGAAAATCAAAAATCGAAAATTCTAGCTGTCGAACCATTTGCATACCAGCTTGAAAATTTCTCGCTGCTATCATTTTATTGAATAACTCATCAGGCAGTGGCTCACCAGTTTCATAATGTTTGGCCATATTATCCAGTGCAGATTTTTCCCAGCACCAGTTTTCCATAAACTGACTTGGCAATTCTACCGCATCCCACGGCACGCCAGATATTCCCGACACACTCGGGTAATCTACTTTAGTTAACATATGATGCAAGCCATGACCAAATTCATGGAACATCGTAATAACTTCTGTATGCGTAAATAAAGCAGGCAAATCACCAATAGGTGGAGAAAAATTACAAGTTAGATAAGCGACCGGCGCCTGCACTTGGTCATCAATCACTAATCGCGTCAGGCAGTCATCCATCCATGCGCCACCGCGTTTATTTGGTCTGGCATATAAGTCCAAATAAAACTGGCCACGTAACTCACCATGACTATCTTTGATTTCAAAAAAACGAACGTCTTTATGCCAAGTATCAATTGAGTCCAGCTCGGCGATTTCAAGCCCATATAGTCTATTTACCACTGAGAACAAACCACTTAAGACATTATCTTCTGAAAAATATGGCTTAATTTCTTCCTGTGATATCGCGTAGGTGTGTTCACGCAGCTTTTCACTAAAATATGGCACATCCCAGGCTTCTAGGGTATCTACGCCGCACTCTTTTTTTGCAAAAGCCTGCAACTCTTCGTGTTCTTTTTTTGCAACAGGAAGCGACTTTTCAACTAAATCATTTAAAAAACCAAGAACCTGACCGGTGCTCGCAGCCATCTTTGTTGCCAAACTACGTTCTGAGTAACTATTAAACCCCAATAACTTTGCTGACTCTTGGCGAAGCCGTATGATTTCATCCATTAAGGGCGAGTTATCCCACTGAGTGTCTCCTAGGTCCGATGCGCGAGTGGAATAAGCCCTGTGCATTTCTTCACGCAACTCTCGATTATCAGCATATAACATGATGGGGTAATAAGACGGAAATTCTAATGACAGTAAATAACCGTCTTTTCCTTCATTTTCGGCCACTTGTTTAGCAAGGGCTTTTGAGGACTCAGGTAAACCGTCAAGCAAATGTACATCCTGAATTTCTTTCTTCCATACATTAGTAGCATCGAGTAAATTTTGCTCGTACTTGCTGGTTAAATTTGAGAGCTCCTGCATAATTTCTTTGTAACGCAGCTTCTCTTCTTCAACAAGTTCAACCCCAGACAATCGAAAGTCCCTTATTGAGTTGTTAATAATTTTCTGTTGAGACTCATCCAGCTGACTAAAGTTGTCACTTTCACTGATTTGTTTATAGGCATTAAACAGTTTTTCATTTTGCCCCATCTCGGTGGAATACTCACTGAGCTTTGGCAAACAGGCATTATATGCCTCTCTTAGCTCATCGGAATTAACCACGGAATTCATATGGCTAACGGGGGACCATATTCTCGAAATACGCTCATCGATTAACTCCAGTGGCATTACTAGGTTATCCCACGTATATGCAGTGTTGCCATCTAAAAAATGCTTTACCTGCTCACGACTTTCTTTTAACACCTGATCCATTGCTGGCTCAATATCAGATAAATTAATTTTAGAAAACGGTGGCAAGCCGGTCATATTTAGCAGAATATTGTTTGTCATTTAATTAGTACTCTCAGTTTCTGAAATCGCGGTTTCTAAAATCACAGTTATATAAATAGAATGTTATAGTAAGTTAGAGCGTGCATCAATTCTTCATACTGACAAGAACTTCGTAGGGATATTACATGAGCAAACATTTTGACCTAATCGCATTAGGTGGCGGCAGCGGTGGACTATCAGTTGCTGAAAAAGCGGCATCATACGGGAAAAAATGCGCTGTCGTTGAGCCTGACCGCCTAGGTGGCACTTGCGTAAACCGCGGATGCGTCCCCAAAAAAGTCATGTGGAATGCAGCCAATATCAATCACTTTATGCAAATAGCCTCATCTTACGGCTTTGACATTGAAAAAAAAGGATTTGACTGGACAGCACTCGTTAGTAAGCGCGAAGAATATATTAAAAATATCAACGACTGGTATATCAATTATTTGGCCGATTCAGATATCGAGCACATTTCAGGCGTTGGAAAATTTATCGATAAAAATACAATTGAAGTTAACGGTGAACGTTATACCGCTGACCACATTGTAATCAGTGTTGGTGGAGAACCAACCGTTCCGGAAGTTCAGGGTGCGGAACTTGGTATCACATCAGATGGTTTTTTTGAATTAACACAACAACCCAAGCGCGTAGTCATCGTGGGCTCCGGTTACATTGCTGTCGAAATTGCAGGTGTGCTAAACACACTGGGTAGCGAGGTCACGTTACTACTTCGCGGCCAACATATTCTCGGGCGCTTCGATGCATTGATAAGAGAAACCCTAACAGAAGAAATGATTAATAGCGGCATTAATATTTTGTCCTGCATTTCACTAGACTCTATTACCAAAACTGATTCCGGTCAGTTAACGATAAAAGGGGCAAAAGGTCATCATATAACCGATGTTGACTCACTTATCTGGGCAATTGGTAGGCGGCCGGTGAGTGATAAATTAAATCTCTCTGCTGCAGATATCAATGTTGATAAGCAAGGTTATATTCCGACAGATGAATTTCAAAACACAAACCAGCCCGGTGTATATGCTATTGGCGACGTTACCGGCCAGGCCGCATTAACACCTGTTGCCATTGCTGCAGGTCGTCGTCTGGGTGACCGTCTGTTTGGTGGCCAACCCGATAGGAAGGTTGATTATAGTAATATTCCTTCGGTAGTTTTTAGCCACCCACCCATCGCCACAATTGGGCTTACAGAAGGTGAGGCCAGAAAAAAACACGGCGATGCTGTTAAGATTTATCAAACCCGGTTCACACCTATGTTTTATAGTTTGACCGAACACGATCAAAAAACCGCGATGAAATTAGTCACCGTTGGGGCACATGAAAAAATTATCGGCTGCCACATTATTGGGCAGGCAGCAGATGAAATGATGCAAGGTTTTGCTGTAGCGATAAAGATGGGTGCAACCAAAAAAGATTTTGATGATACGATCGCAATACACCCAACAAGTGGCGAAGAACTGGTAACAATGAGGTAAGCATTATGAGTATAAGGGCGTTTAAAGATATATTTCCAAGTATTGATAAAACTGCATACGTTGATCCCGATGCAACGGTTATCGGCAAGGTTAGCATTGGAAAAGATTCGTCGGTTTGGCCAATGACAGCAATTAGAGGTGACGTACACAACATTACAATTGGTGAGCGCACAAACATTCAGGATGGCTCAATTTTACATGTCACCTCAGACAATGAATTTAATCCTGGCGGCCATCCGCTAGTGATTGGCGACGATGTCACCGTTGGCCACGGCGCTATATTGCATGCTTGTACTGTTGGGAATTTTTCACTCATCGGCATGGGGGCAACTGTGCTAGATGGAGCTATCATTGAAGAGGAAGTGATGGTCGGCGCAGGAAGCCTTGTTCCACCGCGAAAAACACTTAAACGTGGATATTTATACCTGGGAAACCCTGTTAAGCAGGCTCGTGCGTTAACTAAAAAAGAGCTTGAATATCTTCATTTTTCGTCAACACATTATGTTAATTTGAAAAACCAATATCTCTAACTATAACGTAACTGTTCAGCGATGAATAAACAGCGGAAAATAATTCATGTCGATATGGACTGTTTTTACGCTGCCATCGAGATACGAGATGATCCCTCTTTAAAAGGAAAGCCCGTCGCGGTGGGTGGCGCAAGCAATTCTCGTGGCGTTTTATGCACTTGCAATTATGAAGCAAGAAAATTTGGCATTCACTCTGCGATGCCCTCTTCACAAGCAGTCCGACAATGTCCTGATCTTATTATTGTCCCCGTGAATTTTGAAAAATATCAAGCCTCGTCAAAATCAATACACCAAATACTGAATAAATACACTGATATTATAGAACCGTTATCATTAGACGAGGCCTTTCTGGATGTATCGGATTCCGATTTACACGCCGGTAGTGCCACTCGTATTGCTCAGTCAATTAGAGATGAAATTTACGATACAGAAAAGCTAGTCGCATCGGCCGGAATTTCATTTAACAAACTTCTTGCCAAAATTGCGAGCGACTGGAATAAACCTAACGGCCAATTTGTCATTACACCGCAAATGACAAACGAATTTATGACCGAACTACCGGTAAAAAAATTATTTGGCGTGGGAAAAGTAACAGAAGAAAAACTGAAAGAAAAGAATATCTCCGTCTGCGGTGACATACAAAAATACTCACAGACTGAAATGATCAGGCTTTTTGGTAATTATGGGAAACATCTACACCTAATGGCCCACGGCATTGATGATCGCCCGGTATCAATGGATCGAATACGGAAATCACTCAGCGTCGAGGAAACATTTAGCTTAGACGTATCATCTGACAGGATAACTGACTTTATTTTCGAAGAAATGTTTA
>JAOTSL010000098.1 GCA_029864945.1 Gammaproteobacteria bacterium | reverse complement strand
GCACCACAAATGGCTTCTATCAAGCCGTCAGGTCTGGGTTCTTCTTTGTCGGGATCGGGATTGAGTTTCGGTATCCCGCAGTTTGATGAAGCAAGTTTCTCTGATATTGACGACAGCGGTCTGCTCAACAGTGTAGCCGGTCAAACCATGGATAAAGAAACTGTTGATACTGCACCTAAAGTACTAAAACGTTCGCCAGTGGTGTATCCAGAGCTAGCGAGACGCCAGGGTATTAGCGGGTATGTCACTATGAATGTCTTGATCGATGCATCTGGAAACGTAGAAGACGTGGAGTTAATTGAATCCAATCCAAAGGACGTTTTTGATCTTAAAGCAGACAACACTATCCGCCGCTGGAAATTTGAACCAGCGACGTATAACGGCAAAAAAGTGAAGGTCTGGGCAATGCAGAAAATTGTCTTTAAGCTGGATTAATTTATGAAAAATAGACTCATAATAAACATAGTTAGCATTTTAATATTTGGTTCTTCGCTTGAACTTACTGCCAACAACGCTGCATTTGCAACTGAAAAGGTAGATTATGTCAACCTAGGTGCAACTTTATTGAAAGACGGCTATACCCAACGTGCAAAGTTAGTGCTTGATAAAGTTGATGTAACAAAAAAAGATTTTGATTTTTCTCGTTATTACACGCTCAAAGGTATTTTATTACACAAACTATCCTACCCTACTCTATCAAATATATTTTTTGATGCATCCATCTCTTCTAGAGATAAAGACGGGCAGAAAAATTTGTCAGTTTTATTATACGTGGCAAAAAACCACTGGCAGACGCAAAACTATGCTGAAGTCGTATCAACCCTGGATCAAGCTGGCACAGTTGCCAAACAAGACCCTCAAATGATCGTAATTAAAGCCGAAGCGTATAAAAAACAGGGCATGATTAAGAGTGCTTGGGCAACGCTGGATGAAGGCATAACTCTATTCCCAGAGTTCTCCCGTTTTTACAGCCAAAAATTTTATTATTTGCTAGAGCTCGGGTTTTATCAGCAGGCTGGCGAATACGCAAAAAAATATCTTAAATCAAAAAAATACACCGCCAAAGATTATTTGGCCATTGGTTATGCTTTGCGTGAAAACAAGCAATATCACTCTGCTGCCGTACTATTGGAAGAAGCAGTACTTAAACATAAAGACGATGTCAAACTGGTTGAATTGCTCGGCCAGATTTATATCGACCAAGAACAATACCTAATGGCAGCGTTAGTATTTGATTGGGCTGCTATCCAGCATCAAAAATTTGCCTATAAAGCAGCAACGCTGTATTTACGAGCCAAACAACCCATCCGCTCAATGCAATTAAACCGACGCATATTAAAACAGAAAGAGAAGTTTCAACAGCGGTTGGGTATTGACATCTATCTAGATGACTACGAAAGCTTGGTCGCTAAGACCCCTTCTCTTAAACGTTATGATTTATTAAGTGATGACAAAATCGCCTATGCAGTGGGTTATGGTTACTTCAATATTGGTGATTACGCTAATGCGAAAAAATACCTACAACAAATTACCGACAACCAGCTTTTTAGTAAAGCATCACATATTTTCCAACAAATAGAGAAATGTCAGAATGATCCGCTTGTCTGCAATTAAACTAAGCCTGGCGCTTTGCCTTTGTCTTTGCTATGGCCTGGCTCAAGCAGAAGATAATCTCTACATCTTTGTTTTTAAAAACGGCATGGCACAGCAAGGTATTACCGTCAGCGTTGGTGAAACAAATAAAACGACTAATGAGTTTGGTTTAGCCAATTTTTCGCTACCCGGTGCAGTTTACGAAATTAGCTATTATAAAAATGATGAGTTGTTTGCTTTAACCCAAATAAATCTATTAGAAGATCAACAAAGTCAGGTTTTTTTGATGTTAACTAAAGAGGGAGAGACTGTTGATCTTGATCTACCACTGGCAGCCTATAATCAGGACTTTGAACAAAAAGAGATTCAACCACAACTCGGCCCAAAAGGCATTTTAAAGCTAAAAATAACCGATAGTAAAAATGAAAAACCTATTGAAAATGCAAGGTTGTTTTTTAAAGGCTATTCAGTTGAAGCGACATCAGATGCAGATGGTGTCGCAACGGTGGAGCTGTCGGAGGGTAAATATGATATCTCGGTCATTCATCCCAAATATATTATGAAGGTGTTAAAAGATACAGAGGTTAAACCGGATGTTACTCAAATCCAGGAAGCCAAGCTGGTCATGTCAGATATCGTGTTAGATGAATTTGTGGTATCCGCACCCTCAGTAGAAGGTAGCCTCGCCTCTACTTTTGCCTCACTAAAAGGCAGCGCGGTAATTGGTGACGCTCTTTCGAGCGAAGAGTTCAGTAAGTCAGGCGACGCTTCGGCTTCCGATGCATTAAAACGTGTGACGGGAACCACCATAGTCGATGGCAAGTACGTTTTCGTACGAGGTCTTGGTGAACGTTACTCCGTGGTAATGTTAAATGATTTGTATATCCCCTCTCCTGAACCGACCAAACGCGTTGTGCCGCTAGACATATTCCCAAGCAGCATAATTCAATCAATGAATATTCAGAAAACCTATAGCCCTGACCTTCCTGGAACATTTGCCGGTGGCGATGTACTTATCACATCAAAAGATATCCCAGAGGAAGATAATTATTTAAAGCTCAGTTTTAACACATCATTTGATAATACGACAGGTAAAAAAGTCATTTCCAATAGCGATAACACCAAGGGATTACCTTCCGATATCATTTCAAAAAGTTCCAATTTTCAGGAGCTTCAACGAGGATTTCCATCGATTGGCGTAACAGGCTACACGCCGACTGAATTACAGGCAATGAACTCAGAAATTGCAAATTATCGTCGATATAATTTACAAACAACCACGCTAAAACCTGGGATTAAAATTGCTCTGGATGCAGGGCAAAGTTTTAAGACCTCTGGTGGTATTAAATATGGTTTTGTTGGAACCGCCTATATCGCAAAAAATGCAAAGTATAAAGAAGCAACAAAATACAGCACTTACTATGATATACCAACACAAGCTTTATCCGGTGGCGAAAGGTCGGATTATCAGCAGACAGAGATAGACGACAAGAGCGGCGGTTTATTAAGCCTCAGTATTGATAACCAGAGCGGACACAAACTCAAATATACTTACCTTAGCTTAGATGATAAAGGAAGTGCCACCACATATAGTAAAAAGGACGGCGGCCCGCAAGGTCCTGGAGTTGACGACCAAATACGAACGTATTATGAATACAAAGAAAAAACGATTACTGCACACCAGCTCAAGGGCGAACACCAATTTAATTTTGATTTCATCAATACTGATTTATTTAATAACATTAAAATAAACTGGTCTGCACAAAAAGCGAATGCAACGAGGCTTGAGCCTGGCACAGTAGAATATCTTTATGAAAAAACCTCTGATGCGACTGACTTTACGCTAGATAAAAAAATCTGGTACCTTTATTCAAATCTGATTGATGAAGTTGATAATTATCGTGCCGATTTCACTCTACCCTACAAGTCTCGTTACACTAACAAGGGTATAGAAAACTATATATCATTTGGTTTGTTTAATTTTCACAAATCCAGATCGCTGGATAACAGAAGATTTAAAGCAGAGCACAATCTAGGAACCGATGTATTCGGGGATATTGATGGCGTTTTCACACAGGAAAATGTTGATAATGGCGATCTTGTACTAACCAGTAACTATCGTCCTGCCGATGCCTATACTGCCAAACAAGATGTTACAGCCTTTTATATAAAACAGTTGATTTCAGTAAGAAAGGGTATGGACGTCCTAGCGGGTATAAGGCGAGAGAGCTCCAAACAACAATTGATTGACACCAAAAGCGGTAAAGCCTATGCCCCACTAAAAACAAATGACAACCTAACTTCGCTAAGTGTTAATTACAGCATTAACAAAGAAAATAAAATCAGATTTGGGTTTTCAAATACGTTAAGCCGTCCAGACTTCCGCGAGTTCAGTCCTAATCGTTACAAAGATCCTGTTACGGAAGATATCGTTTTTGGTTATCCAGACCTGAAATATACCACTATAAAAAATGTCGATCTAAAGTATGAGTGGTATATCAGTTACGATGAAGTTTTTTCTTTAGGACTCTTCCAAAAAGACTTTACAAATCCAGTTGAAACAATTGTAAATCAAGACCCTGACTCACAAAAAGGGGATAAAATCGTCTCATACAGAAATGCCCTTGGCGCAACATCCAAAGGTATCGAGATAAATTTTAGAAAAAAACTTGGTTTTATAAATAGCTCCTTATCAAACTACTTTATTTCGTCTAACGTTGCGCTTATTAAATCTAACATTGAATTAGATAAGAACAATGACGACATAATGATTAAGGAGTTGAGCACAACAAATAGACCTATGCAGGGTCAATCCCCATACGTACTTAATTTCAATATCGGCTACGATAATGTTAACACTGGACGAAGCGCTGTTCTTCTTCTCAATGAGTTCGGAAAACGAATTACCGCATTGGGATCCTATGGTGCACCTGATTATTATGAATACCCATTCAGAAAACTCGACTTCGTTGTTAAGTGGCGATTGAATGATACATATGATGAACAGGTTAAAAAGATCGGTTACAGCATGGATTTCAAGGTAACAAATATTCTCGACTCTAAGCTAGAAACAAGACAAGGCGATGTGGTCGCCAAAACTTACAAACCCGGCAGAAGCTATAGTCTGTCAGTTTCCATGAAATACTAGCAATGAAATTTTAGCAATGAAAAACCCTATAAAAAAAATTATTTCAAACAACTTCCTTTTATTATTATTGACCTGTTCGATAACAGTTGATGCACAGGAACTGGTGTCTGGTAGCGTCATTGGTCGGCATATTTTTGGTTTAGCCACTGATTATCAGGGCGACCCTGTGCTTATTAAAGACAGTCCGGCAATATATAAAAGAAGTCTCTTTGATGAAAAAATCAGCATTGAGAATCACAGCATAATGGTCTCTGTTCTTAACGAGAGCAATAAGAATAATGACAGCATTGCTGGCGTTTATATAACCCAACTAGAACCAAAGACTAACAGACCACTAGATACCGTTGCATTGGACCTGAGTACCATAGGCGGACTCAGTTCTCCTGGCGGCTTTACCCGAACCAAATGGAATTCCATTTTAGTGACCGAGAGCGGTATATTTAATAGCGTTCATCCCAGCGAATTCATCGATATATTTAAGCCTTATTACAAAGGAAAAAGTAAGCTGGTCAACCCATACAATTACGGCTGGGTTTCTGAAATTATTGCTCTTTCTTCCCAAGGTCAAGGGAAGGCAAAAGCCATAAAAAATTATGCAGTCGGTAGACTCTTCGCCAATCAGGTTATTTTAATGCCAGATGGGAAAACCATTTATTTGCTGGACAAAATAGGAAATCTCTATCTATTTATCTCTGAGCAAGCCAATAGTTTGGTCAAAGGTGAGCTCTATGTAATCAATCGCCAGCAGGGACAAATAAAACATACGTCATTAGGCAAGACATCCGCACTCAAAGTTAAATTTAAGTTAAAGAAAATCACTTTCGATTCCCTATTTCAGGCATCAAAGCCAATAAATCAAGGTTGCTCCAAAAAATTCAAATACATTAAAACGATTTACGGCGAAGAATGCTTGAAATTGAAACCAAGGAATAAAAAATATACAGCCGTTTTCGAACCCATTAGGTCAATGGCGCTGCAAGGAATTTCCAGCTTCACAACTGAAAACAGTCGTATGGAATTTAATGCAGAAAACAATCAGTTAATCATCGAACACACGGATAAAACCAAAATCTATCTGGACTTTGACCCAAAACAGGATCAGAACCAGAACCACAAACTAAATTCTCAATTTATAATTAAGGAGACAAAATGAAAACGCTCATATTTGTTTTAGGTTTAACTGTCATATTTAGCAACGCCAATGCAAGCCCACGAGACCAAATGAAAATTGTTGGAAGCTCCACTGTTTATCCTTTTTCTAGTTATGTTGCAGAGGAATTCGGCAGTGTTTCTCGCTATCCAACACCCGTTGTTGAATCCACCGGAACCGGTGGTGGCATGAAATTGTTTTGTAGTGACAACAGTCTAAATTCACCTGACATTGCTAACGCCAGTCGTCGAATGAAAATAAAAGAATTTAACCTTTGCGAGAGAAATGGTGTTAAAAACATAACTGAAGCTATGTTTGGTTATGATGGAATCGTGCTTGCGCAATCTGAAAAAAATAAGCCATTGAATATTTCAAAAAAAGAACTTTTACTGGCTTTAATAAAACTTGTACCAAATGAGAAACAAGACAAACTCATAGACAATCCCTATCAATTCTGGGATCAAATAAACTCAAACTTACCTCACCGAAAAATTTCTATCTACGGTCCACCAGCAAGTTCAGGTACTCGTGATGCATTTGAAGAAATGGTATTTGAATATCAGACCGACGAAATTAAAGTCTATCGCGATGCGGGTTTAAAGGGATATCGGATTATTCGAACCGACGGTGTATATATCCCCAGCGGAGAAAATGATAATTTAATTGTTAAAAAACTGAGTAAAGACACTGCCGCATTAGGAATATTTGGTTATAGCTTTTTAACTGAAAATTCAGACACAATTTCTGGCGTAACTATTGAGGGTATTCAACCCACAGCGAAAAACATCGCAACTAAGCAATATCCAATTTCAAGAAGTTTATTCTTCTATATAAAAAATGATCACACTAAAGATGTTCCCGCTATAAAAGAATACATAGAAATGTTTTTAAATGTAGATCTAATTGGTGAAGATGGGTTATTAGCTGAAATCGGATTAATCCCCTTAACTGACCAAGAGATTAAACAAAGCCACGAAAGAACGTCAAAGTATCAAAAATTGACACTAAATGAACTGAAGAAGAATCACGGCTTTTAGTTAATCTTGAATTCAGCTCACCAACACAATTAATATGAAAAAACCAATACCATAAAACCTAAGATGAAATATTAATGATTACAACTAAAGGAAATAGCAAAGAAAACATTATTCGATTTTTGCTAATCTTCGCATCAGTCATTTCCATTATCACAACGATTGGCATCTTATTTTCTATATTTTTCCAGGCAATTGAATTTTTTCAACTTAAAAGTTTCTGGTATTTCCTTTTTGGTACGGAATGGTCACCAGGCCAGGAAAACAGCAAATTTGGGGCTTTACCCATATTTGCTGGCACTTTTATGATTACTGTCATCGCGTTATTAGTAGCGATACCCGTTGGTGTTGGTAGCGCCATTTATATGAGTGAGTACTCTAGCCGCTTACGCAGGAACATTCTTAAACCAATACTAGAAATACTTGCTGGTATCCCAACCGTTGTTTATGGTTTTTTTGCTGCGCTAACAATAGCACCCGCCATTGTAAGTATCAGTGGATGGTTTGGATTAACCGCAGCTTACAATAGCGCATTGGCTTGCGGGATTGTAATGGGTGTAATGATTATTCCCATTATTGCTTCACTGAGTGATGACGTACTGCGTGCGGTACCTAACTCCCAACGAAATGCGTCTCTTGCCCTGGGTATGACTCACAGTGAAACTATTCGTCATATTATTGTACCCTCGGCTATGCCCGGAATTATTTCCGCCGGGTTGCTTGGGCTTTCCAAAGCCATTGGCGAAACCATGATAGTCGTGATGGCAGCAGGATTACGCCCTAATCTGTCATGGAATCCGTTGGAAGATATGACAACCGTCACTGTACGTATCGTCGATTCTTTGGTGGGTGATCATGCCTTTGATTCACCCGATACAATGTCCGCTTTTGCACTGGGCTTAGTACTTTTTGTAGTTACCTTAGTGTTAAATATGATTTCGCTCTCGCAGATTAGAAAATTCAAAGCTAAATATAAGATCAATACATTATGAATAATCAAAAAAATCATAATCCATTTTATGATCCTAGCTTATCTTCCAGGCATCGGTCTGCCCGGTTGTTTAAAGCGTTTACCCGTGGCTCTATCCTCATAACACTTGCGTTTCTCTGTTTCTTTATATTCGATATGGTACGCACCGCCTACCCAGCTATGTGGCAGAGCTATGTAAAAGTAGAAGTCAGTTATAATGAAAAATCCTCAAAAATATCTCAAAAAGCCATCGACAAAAAATTTCGTAAAATTGTCAGTCGCGCTTGGTTAAGGTCTATTCCAAAACTATTGAAACAACAACCCGAGCTAATGGGCACAACAGCAAATCAATGGGTATTAGCCGATGACCAAGTAGATCAGTACATGAAGGGGCATCATCATAATCTTAAGCAGAAACAAGTCTCTGTTATCGAAACACTTAAAACGAATGCCCAGATTGAACTTCGATGGAACAATATCTTTTTATCCCAGGGAGATTCAAAATTACCGGAGAACGCAGGGGTTTATTCCTCCTTGATAGGTTCAATATTCACACTTTTCGTTACCCTGGCAATCGCCTTTCCACTGGGCGTGATGACAGCAATTCATCTAGAAGAATTTGCCAGGGACAACATGTTAACTCGGATTATTGAGGTCAATATCAATAACCTTGCCGCCATTCCATCCATACTATTTGGTTTATTGGGCCTAGCGGTCTTTATAAATTTATTTGGCTTACCACGAAGCTCGCCTTTAGTCGGTGGATTAACTTTGGCACTAATGACCTTACCAATCATCATCGTCAGTGCTAGGGCTGCGCTACGCAGTGTACCCGACTCCATACGCCAGGCTGGATACGGACTGGGACTTACCAAGATCCAGATAATTCAAGGTAATGTTTTGCCCATTGCCTTTCCCGGTATTCTCACTGGTACAATTATCGGCTTAGCACAAGCCATGGGTGAGACAGCGCCACTGATCATCATTGGCATGATAGCTTTCATCCCCGACTCACCTAATTCAATCACTGATGCAGCGACAGTACTTCCGGCACAGATATTTACTTGGGCAGGCATGCCTGAACGGGCTTATGTGGAAAAAACTGCCGCTGGCATCATGGTTATATTATTAATTTTGTTTTTTTTGAATGCAGCAGCTATTTATCTCAGGAAAAAATATGAAATCAAGTGGTAACAATACCCTCAATCCCCATAGAAATTCAGACATCAAGATAACAGCATCTGGACTGAACCTTTGGTATGGCGATAACCATGCGCTTCAGGATATCAATATGGATATTCATAAAAATAAAATAACCGCACTAATTGGCCCGTCTGGTTGTGGGAAATCAACTTATTTGCGCTGCATCAATCGCATGAATGATTTAATTGATAATACCCGTATAACTGGGGAAATCGTAATTGATAGTAAAAATATTTACGACGCAGATATTGATGTAGTAGCAGTAAGAAAAAGAATTGGTATGGTTTTTCAGCAACCAAATCCATTTCCTAAATCCATTTATGACAATATTAGCTATGCGCCACTCAAGCATCGACTGATAAAAAAAGGGATTGAGAGCGATGAATTGGTCGAGTCATCGTTAATTTCGGCGGGTTTATGGGAAGAAGTTAAAGATAAACTTAAGTCACCAGGTACTTCGTTATCTGGCGGACAACAACAGCGACTTTGTATAGCAAGAGCCATTGCAGTAAAACCCGACGTTATCTTGATGGATGAGCCAACCTCTGCGCTTGACCCTATATCAACGGAAAAAATTGAGTCATTAATGATGGATCTAAAAAAAGATTACACTATCGTTATCGTAACGCATAATATGCAACAGGCGCACAGAACAGCGGACTATGCTGCTTATTTCCATCTTGGAAATATGGTGGAATACAATCAGACGGAAACACTTTTTAATAGCCCAGCTGAGGCGCTGACTGAGTCTTATATCAGTGGAAGATTTGGTTAACAGAAAAGGAAAAAAATACCTGCGTTATCGGTATTTCCATAAAAACTGCCTAGGCTGCCTAAAATTACGACAGGTAAACGAATTAAACCACTTTTTCAAAGGCGTTTCTTTCATAGGTGACTAGATTAACGAACATTTCTATCGCTTTCTCCATATTATCATCGGATTCCAGGGTCAAAATATACGGATGCCCTATA
>JAOTSL010000267.1 GCA_029864945.1 Gammaproteobacteria bacterium | reverse complement strand
AAAACTCTCCACGCTTTTTTTCAACCGACTCAGTCATGGCTATGAAATGACCGAGGCGGGGCAGACCGTATTAGAGCGTGCTGCGGATATAGAAAAAGACATTCTCGAACTGGAACGGGAGCTCCAAAGCAAGGACAAGTGCTTGAAGGGAACCATCCGTCTTACCGCGCCTGAAGGGCTGACTAATTTCCTGTTGATGCCTCACATAGCAAGTTTTTACCAAAAGCATCCCGAAATCCAGGTAGAACTCATCATCTCCGCCGAGGACTTATTGCTTTCACAGCATCAGGCCGATCTGGCCATACGCACGACAAAAAAGCCCCCGCCAACCAGCATAGGTAAAAAGGTTTGCGACTTTAACATCGGTATCTATGCCAATGAAAGTTACCTCAAAAAAGTGGACGACCTGGATTTTCCACAATACGACTATCTACAAATCGACAATGGCGTCAATTGGTTTCCACCACCTTACTGGACTCCGGCTGCACCACCCAATATCGTATTCAAATGTGGGAGTGTATCGAGTATCACCCGCGCAGCGAACGAAGGCATTGGCGCAGCCATTCTTCCCTGTTTTATCGGCGAACAGGAACCGCTACTCAAACGCGCCGCCCCTGTGTTTAAAGGTGTCAGCGAACTATGGGTACTCACGCATGCTGACCTGCGAGAAACCGCTCGCGTGAAGGCATTGAGAGAACATCTTTTTAAGTGTCTATCTGAGGAAAAAGAATTGATTGAAGGCAGTGCAGATTAAATCCATCGTGTCTGCCTCCATTGATTTTAGATGGTGAAAATATCCCTCGGTTTATTCACCGAAATAATTGTAAGCGCCAAATTACCCACGTAATTGTTTTCTAATCGACACTCCAGTCTGTTTTTTCAAACGCCGTTATTTGATCTTTTACTCGCCAAGGCAGTAACGCTTCAACTTTTTCTACCGTATCCGCATAGGGAAGCATTTTAAAAATATAGCGCAAATAGGTATACGGTTCTATTCCATTTGCTTTCGCGGTCTCAATTAGGCTGTAAAAGATGCCACTGGCATGTGCACCTTTAGGTGTGTCCGAAAATAACCAGGCCTTCCTCCCTATCACAAATGGCCGAATGGCATTTTCAGCTAAGATATTACTGATGGGTAAATTACCATTTTCGCAATAGCAAATAAGTTTCGACCACTGGTTATTCATATACACCAGTGCGATGGAAATGAGTGAATCACTAGGTGATTTCCCCATATTCTTATTCATCCAATCTTTCAGATCATCCAGGATAGGCAAACTTTTTTCCTGACGCTGCTTGTATTTTTCCGTCGGCGAAAGTAATTTAATTTCTCGTTCAATCGCGTAGAGTTTACCTATTTTGTTTAATGCAATATCTGCCTTGGTGACACCCTTTTTCTTACTGGGTTGCGCGGATTGCGCCTCTTTAAATTTGCGACGACAATGATCCCAGCATCCTACCTGCACTAGCTTGAGTTTTGCGCTCGCCGCGTCATAACCGGCATAACCATCCGATTGCAGATAACCTTCGTATCCATCAAGCAGGCGCAAGGGCACCTCGTGTCCACGCGAAGGGTCATAGTCGAAAATCACAACCGGTTCGTTGGGTGGGCCACCCAAAGTGACCCACATATATTTATTACCGGTGGCAACATACCCCGGTTCTTTCAGCACCTTGATACGGGTTTCATCCATTTGTATCAGGGAACCCGTTTGCTGATGTTCCCGTAACACGTGAATAAGTGGCTGACACTGTATCGATAATCGAATGATCCAATTGGCCATGCTAGTACGGGTAACATCACCACCGTATCGTTTGAGAATACCTTCAAGCCGGTATAAAGGTAAGCCATCCATATATTTCGCAATGATGATATAAGCTAATAGCCCGATGCTGCCCATGACTTTACCAATCGGATGCTTGGGTAGCGCTGCCGCTTTCATTTGTCGTTGGCCGTCATTAATAAAAACGGCTTTTTCTTGCATATACTCAAGGATACGGACTTTAGCGGGGACAATATCGAGTTCTTCTTTCACTTTGCTATAGAAGGTATCAATAGCCCCAATTTTTTCGCCATCGGGTAAGTTGATAAAAATTTGCTCTCGTGCAATTTTTTCTGAAAAACCTTTTCGGCCTGGCTTTTTCTTTTGCGTTGCTTCTAACGACGTTTCTGAACTAATGTCAATTTGTTCATCAGCACTGCTCGCTAATTCGACTTCGTTAAATAGCTCACCTTGCCCTGGGAATTTTTCACTGCTGGGTCCGAAACGTTTTTGTTTTTCGAGACGTAAAAATTCTTCAAGCATGAGTATCCGAACACTTTGTTGTTGAATAACAAGTGACTTTTTATCAATGATTGCCTGCTGCTTTAGAATAACTTCTTGAGCAGTAAGACTCTCATTTTTATTGGCTTGTATCGCAGATTTCATGGCTTGTATTGTAACAAAAAATCAGACTTTTTACCTCAATAAACACTGTCATAATGCAATTTTTTATGGGGTTTCATCTGCATAATATCGTAACCGTCAAGCAACCAATTAATTTGTTCGCCGGTCACTGTTACCAATTCATCCGTTTTCTTTGGCCACTTGAATTTGGCTTCAGATAAGCTTTTATAATAAAGCACGAAGCCATTGTCTTCCCAATATAAGCACTTAATCTTGTTGCGCTGCCGATTAGTAAAAGCATAAAGGTGGCCCGCGAAAGGATCGTGACTTAATTCCAATTCTATCATTGCCGTCAGGCCCCGGTGCGCCTTTCTAAAATCAATAGGATCGCGATAAATGAAAACTTGCGTCAATGATTTGGATGGCCGCATAACGCTCATACGTGCCACCGGATGATTTCTCGAATAAGCTCGAGATTACCGGCCTGGATACCATCAATACGAAGGCCGCCAGGTAATTGCAGGATTAATGATTGCGTGGACGGTTCGCTTATTTGTACGGAAATAAAACCACTGGGTCCAGATTGCTTCGCTATCTTTTCAGGTTGAGTGACGAACACTTGCTTCCAATAAACAAACTGATGTAATTTTAGCTGGTGAATCTGACAGTACTGACTTTGTGTTTTACCGGATGATTGCCATTGTTTGATGTGCTTTGCCCAATAATTACGTTTTTCTTTTTTCGTATCTGCATTTGACATGTTCATGTTGACTTCCTCTTGTTGAGGGGTTAATTATGAACAGGATTAAAGGTAATGGTAGTACGTGGATAGTTTCGCGCTTACA
>JAOTSL010000005.1 GCA_029864945.1 Gammaproteobacteria bacterium | reverse complement strand
CATGGCGGCGGGTCTTGCTACTCTTGCAATAGCAGAGAAACCCGGTTTTCATGCCGGTCTAGCTGAGAAAGCAACACGTTTATGTGATGGCTTAAAAGCTGCAGCAAAATCAAAAGGCATTCCGTTAACCACTAATCAAGTTGGGGGTATGTTTGGTGTATTTTTTACCGATGCGGAAAGCGTTTCAAGTTTTAAGCAGGTTTGCGAGTGTGATGCTGAGCGTTTCAAGAAGTTTTATCATGGGATGCTGAGCAAAGGTGTCTATCTTGCGCCGTCCGCTTTTGAAGCTGGGTTTGTATCTTCAGCGCATACAAATGATGATATTGATGCAACAATAAAAGCTGCCGAAGAAATTTTCTCAGCACTATAAGTAATATTTAAAACCGGGAACATCCTGTTCCCGGTTGTTATTTGTACCATTACTGGAACCCCTTCTATGGACTGGCAGTCGATCCAGCCAATTTTTCACTGGTTATCAGATCATCCTGCATGGTCAGGGCTTTTTGTTTTTCTAATTGCGTTAACCGAGTCTTTGGTTATTGTAGGTTTGATTGTGCCCGGCACTATTCTTATGTTTGGTGTTGGTACATTGGTTGGTACGGGTGTGCTTGATGTTAAATTGGTTTTACTACTTGCGTTTGCCGGAGCAGTACTTGGAGACGGGATTAGCTTTTGGTTTGGTGCAACGTATCGAGAAAAAATTTCAGGTTTTTGGCCATTTAAAAACAATCCAAATATTTTAAAAAAAGGGCATGATTTTTTTGGCCGCCACGGCGGTAAAAGCGTTTTCTTCGGCCGGTTCATTGGTCCGCTACGTCCGGTAATACCTGCGGTAGCCGGTATGATGCACATGCCTGCGAAAAAGTTTTTTGCTATTAACGTGCTTTCCGCTGCGGGCTGGGCACCCTTTTACCTTATTCCTGGTATTTTATTTGGGACCTCAATTGGGCTCGCTTCAGCGATTGGCTCACGTTTAGTTATTATTCTTTTAGGTATTTTTTTTGTATCTGTACTACTTTTCTATGTGGTAAAGAAGTCTATGTTATTTATTGAGCCAAAATTGGAAGGTTGGTTTTCCAAATTAATACGATGGTCAAATAAATACACGTTGCTACGTTTAACTATCGGCGCACTTGTTGATCCTCATAAAAAAGAAAAAAATGCACTCCTATATTCTGCTCTATTTATTGTCATATTATTTTCGTTTTTAACTGTATTTGTTGCGAGTTTATGGTCTCCATGGATTGCGAGCTTAGACTTGCTTATTGCAAATGTATCAACCTTAATAAGGTCGGCGACGAGTGATAAGTTAATGTGGGTGATCCAGGTTTCATTTTCCTGGATGGTTCTTTTGCTATTTGTAATAAATACATTTATCGGCTTTTATTCAAATGGAGTTAGAAAGGCGTTCTGGTATTACGTTGGTTTATTAGCACTAACGTTTTTTACATCCTGGGTTGTGGCAGTAATTTACACCTCGCTAACAAGTTTGTTTGTGAACACATTTGTGTTTGTTCAGCTGGCTCTTTTTGTGAATGCCTTGTTATTTTATATCGTCATTTCGTCTGAAAGTTTAGTAAATTCTAAACGTTGGATTTCTTACTCATTCGCGATATTTCTCATTTTCATTTTTTCATTTAGTGATATATATTTTGGTCTATTATCATTTTCTCTTGTGTTAGTGGCTGTAAGCTTATCTGTAATCTGGCTGCTATTATTTTCTCTCGGCTATCGACGGCATTGGCATGAAATTCGGTCTTTTTCATTTATTTCGGGCTCTTCTGTCATGGTTTGCATATTGACAGCAAGTATGATGATTT
This sequence comes from Gammaproteobacteria bacterium, assembly GCA_029864945.1. Classification (GTDB taxonomy): domain Bacteria; phylum Pseudomonadota; class Gammaproteobacteria; order S012-40; family S012-40; genus CALZJE01. The sequence continues at coordinate 26,449 of JAOTSL010000005.1, read as the reverse complement.
ATGGTGATTTTCAACGAGATCTTTTGATATTGCCCAAGGATAAAATTGAAATTGTTTCACAGACTGATTGGCTTAAAACATATTGGCAACGCTTGCCGGAAAAGCGCGAAGATATTTTTGGTAATAAAAAAATCAGACTAAATCTCCAGTGGCAGGGCAACATTGCGGCAATTGAACAAACGCTCTTAAAAAAAGGATGGCATCCTTCGCCAGATATCACATTTAAGTCATTGCTTTACTGGCTGGCTCCTGAGCCTGATTTAAGCCAAATTATACGCTTGCCCCAAACAAATTATGATAAAACTGAGTCAGTTTTATATGTCAAACCCTACGGTAACGATAATCAGCAATTGGTTTTCCAATTATGGCCCACAAAAACGTCAATCGATGATCAGCGAGTGTGGGTTGGGTCAGTGTCTGTGCAAAAGCTAATTACTGGTGAGCGCTGGTTAGCTTTTTTTCGGGTTGAGAATAGTGACCCGAAAGGACTCCTAATGTTTGATGAATTAGATGAGCGGTGGGAAGTCAATATTCGAGAAAATAATATGTCAGAGCTAGGTCCAGTTAAGGACTACACTCTATTGGTATCAAAAAAGCCGGTTGGAGCGACCATTGAAAAACAAGAAAAATAAACCGTTTAAGTTAAGGCTTGGATTTGCTCTTTCGGGTTTTATTATTGCAATAAGACAGGAAAACAGCTTTCGATTTCAGATGATTGCAGCGATATCTGCTCTTGTGTTTTTGGCCGTGATGCAGCCAGAACCTATTTGGTGGGCAATAATTGTGATTATGATTACAGCGGTTTTAACGGCAGAATTGTTTAATACCGCTCTGGAAGAGTTGTGTGATTATGTGCAGCCCGAGCATCATGACGCAATTGGCAAAATCAAAGATGTTGCAGCAGCAGCGGTGTTAATGGCTAGCGCAGGTTCACTATTTGTTGCCGCATTGATGATTGTTGATTTGTTGTTATGAGAAAGTTGTCAGAATAAGTAATCAGTTAAGCGCTTTTTCTATTTTTACTTCTATGCTGAGCAAGCTCGTCTGTAACTTCATCTTTGGCCACTGGGTTGTGTTCTAACAATTCTGTAGGGGTTTCCAGTTTGCTCATATTGATGTCGCAGCGAAGTTTAGCCCCTTTTGAAATTTGTACTAGCGGTGACTTAATGCTTCCGCGAATTTTTGCTAGGGGACCGATAAGAAGTTTCTTTCTGGCGATAATGTCGCCTTCAACTACGCCTTCAATGACCACTATATCAGCAGTTACATTTCCAACCCAGACGCAGCTTTGCGTCATAATCAGCTTGCCATCTATGGTGCCTTCGCCTTGAAAGCGTCCATCTATTCGAACTTCCCCACTGCTGCGTAATTCACCGATAATAGTCGTGTTTTCAGGTATTCTTATCATTATTGTTTTGCCCTTAACCCTGTATGCCTTTCAAGCGAATGCTGAGGCTTTTTATTTATAAGGCACAATATAATCCTCGGTTAAAGAATACGCAAGATGCACTTTTTGACTGTTTTATGGTTAAGCCAAGTAAAATATAATGGAAATAGGGGCTTAAATAATAAATTAGCAAATAAAAATTTTTAAATTAATTGAAACGCGGCTATTTAAAATCCAGCTGTAACATCTTTCCTCCAGTTTTATCCGCTATAGCCTGGAATTCCCGGGTAGTTTCAGGGTCGGATTTGCCAAGTGGTAGAGAATAAACCGGACTCGGGATTTGAGAGTAGTATATTTTGTCGTCAGAGGGCTCGTCCCCAACTAATATATAAGCGCCAGGTGGCGCGGCATTACGAGCAGCTACTCGAAAGGCTTTACCCATAGTCTCTAGGTTGCCACCAAAAGGAGCGCCTGTCATGAGTTGGTCGAACATCGAGCCCATAGAGCCGGTGTAGGTCTCTGCCCTATGGTCGGAATACCAGGTTAAAGCTGCCAATTGCTTACCAGATCGAACAACAATTGTGCGCAAAACGGGTATTAAAAATGACGCAAGTCCGTGCATTGAGCCGGATGCATCAATTATCATGTGCAGATCTTTTCCGGGTAAATCTTTAAGCCCTTTGATAAAGATATCAAAGTCTTTTTTTCCAAATGTTGCCGCCTCCATAATGCGATCCATGGGATTGCTTTCCGCCATGAGGCTCATCTCGTCCATATCTTTTGTCAGCCGTTTGCTATCAAGCATGGCAGAAGCAAGTTGATTTTTTAGTGTTTGAATTTCAGCTTTTAATTTTGGCACTTCATATTCCTGCGCCATACGAGATGTAATTAAAATTGTCACCATCAGAAATATAAATGTTGCTAGCATGAGCAGCGATACATCTGAAAAGCTTTCATAAATATTGGTGTAGTTGGAGCGTTGTTTTCTAGCCATGTCTTATGACTGATCTTTTGACGCGAGAGAGTCTTTAAACTTGTGCCACCACGAACGATTTAGCTTGTTCATCAGGGTCAACTCTTGGCGAAGTAGAACGCGGTAATATTTTTGCATTCTTAATGTTTCTCGGAGTGTGAATGTGCCGTGCTCATCATCACCGGTTGATTTGTGGAGTTCGCGAATGGCTTTTTGAAATTCGTTAATTGAATCTTTTGAATCAGTAAACGCATCTTTAAGTCCAGCAACTTTTTCTGAAAGTGCGTCAATTTCTACATTGAGGAATCGAACGTCACGCTCAACAGTTGGTTTAAAGTCTGCGGATAAATGAACCATACATGTCTTAACAATATAATCGTGGAGTGAGCCTAGTCCATATTCAGTTATAAGGGCAAAAATTCGAAGAAGTACGCCCCCAAGTACGGCACCAAGTAGCGTGGTGTAAAACGCAGTTCCCATTCCGCTCATTGCTTTGCGCAATCCTGCTAGCAGTAAATCCTGGTCTTGGCCGAGGGCGTCTAATGAGCCAGTTAAGCCCGTGAGAGTTAATGTTAGCCCTGTTACTGTGCCGATTAGGCCTAGGGTTATCAGTAAATTTCCCAATATTTCAGATGCGTGGCTTCGTCGCCCTAGGTTGGCGTATTCCATTTCAAGTAAAGTTTCGATGTTTGGGCTTTCATTGCTGGCTGCAACGATTTTGAGTGATTCATAAAACTCATTGACGCATCTTGGTTTTCGATTGGTTTTTTCTAGGCCCATCAGGCCTTTTTGTTTAGCCAGTTCATTTTGGTTGGTGGCTTCAATAAATTCACTGGTGATTTTTATTGCAAGTAAAAAACTGGCTAAAACACCAATCAAAAACATGAAGGTAATTATCCATGTGATTTTACTTTTATCGTTGCTTAAAAACTCTAAAATATCTGTATCGAGGTATAAGCCAAGATAAATTGTGATGGAGATTGAAGCCCATGAAAACCAGATGGTAACGGTGCGATAGGCACTATTCATTATGTTTCCCAAACCCTAATAAGACTTGTAACAAAACAAATTTGAGTTGCTACGGATATTATTTTTAAGCAAGCTGAATGTGCCAGGAAATTGTTTAATTCAGCGTTGCCAATCCTGTGAACGTAATTACAATTTTTAGTGTTTAGGAATTAAGGTTTGTGACTAAAGATTTAATCGGTGGTTGTAAGGCAACGTAACGCCATTATTTTTGGCATTTTGTGTGTTGCTACTTCGGCCCATTTCTTCTCCAAATAGAGAAGCCCTCTCCCTTTAACCTTATGTAAACTAAAGCCTGAATGACTTTGAGTCAAGTAAAATGCTTCGCGGTTGATTTTTGTGCTTGATGCACTGGGGAGGTTGCTGTGCGAAATTATAATTGTTGTGAGAGATGGCTGACGCAAAAATTTGCGTCAGCTCAGGTTACGAGTTATTTGACGTTATGCTCTGCAGTTGTATCTTCTAAAGAAGTTTGGGTGTCTTTTGTTTCATCGTCTTTCTTTATTTCTGCTTTGGCAAGACGTTGGCTTGTGCTTAATGGAACGTTATTATTTCTAACTTGAATAATTGCTCCGGCCTTATAAAGCGCCAGCGTTTCAGTTTCTCCACCGAGAGCGGAAATGGAATCAGCCAATGCTTTGTTTTTTTCGATAAATGGATTGAAAATAATATGAGTAACACTTCTTACAGCTTCAAGCATTTTTTCTGGATCGTCTAACGCTGGAGGTAATGGAAGCACGTCTCGTTTTGTGGCCAGCATAGTTCTACCTGGCCATTCACTCGCTGCTCTAAATGGCTTGAGAGGGTCCTCAGCTTCAACCATAAGACTCTGAATCATTTCATCTTCGGGTCCTAAAATGGCGTGCTTGATTGTCAGAGCATGATTCTTGTCTTGTAGCATAAAAAATGCGCAGAGAAATAATGTAGCTCCCATTACGATGCCGCGCTGCCCCACTCTGCCGGTTTTATTTCTGGATTGGTTAAATTTAACAACAAGGTGAGTGCCACGATAGAGCAGGAGCGCAATGCAGATTAATACCCAGCTCTGGTCAGGCATAAATACACCGATAGCGATAGATATTAATATCATCTGGCCGAGTAAGTCTTTAGATAGTGTTTTGAAATCTAAAGAGATTAGTAGTGCTAACAAAAGACCAGCAATAATTCCTGGTACCCAGCGTAGGTCGGCCGCACTCCAGATTATTGAGCCTTGAAGACCCTCCGCTAGCGCTGCAAAAGGATTTGAGAAAAATTCGATCTCGCTCCAGCCTAAAGTCATTGATAGGGTAAGAAGGACAGAGACCGCGATACCAATATAAACGTGTCTGGATTTTTTTTCAGCGTGAGGATTACGGTACCATTGCCATGCAAGTGCGATTGGGTAGGCGAGTGCAATTGGATGTAGAGTGGTCAATATTGCGATCCACAACATTTGGCAAAAGTACCAGCCGCCAAAATAATTTTTATCTTTCCTGTATGCGGAATCCAGCCAGGCACCAGACGCAAAAGCCATTAAAATGTATGGTCCGGCACTTAATGAGTCGACTTGAGACACCATAATTGGCGAAAGTAAGAGTAGAGCAGACGCAATAAGTGCTACCTCTGGGTCCGTTGTACGGCGTGACCAACGAAAAAGCATGGTGACAGCGACAAAGGCGATTGTTAGCGCCATTATTTTTGTTGCAAGCATACTACCGGGCCAATATGCACCGACTGGTGCGAATAATAGAGCTCGAAAATCGGGCATACCAAAAATAACAATCGGGTTTACAACGTTGTCAGCGATCGTCCAGGTAAGCAGTAATCCCCTGGCTGCTGCTTCATCTATGGCGAAAGGCGTGAATCTGACTAGGTCAAGTAATATAGCTAAACCAATCCATGCGAACAGTGCAAAAAATCCCCAATATTTTTCAAAAATTGCATTTGCTTGATTCATTGTTATTTATTTCTTCTTAGAATAATTTGTGAAGTGTAGATTCTCTATATTTAGAAAAATATAGCAAGTGGGTTTTGGATTATTTTTTATACTGAATTCATTTTTTACTTGATTAAAGCGGTAGGTTACTCCTTATTTTAAGGGTTTTTTTTACTTTTTTAGGTGACATCGGTGTATTGGCGAGATATGATTTCATTTTGTAATATTATTTCGATAGCGAATCTGAGATCTTTTTCAGATTTCGAGTTGACAGCTTTTTTTATTAGTGTTTGAATGCTGTGCTAAGTTGTGTAGATAAATCTACTCACTTTTGTTATTCGGCTTTTAAAAAATAAAGAGGGAGATAGGCCGTGTTAGATACAAGTTCTGTAGCATTACTTTATGTTATTTGGTTTGTTGGCGCATTCATTTTGGCGTGGACAATGCTGAAATTGAATTCTTGATTGTTAATTAGTATCTGATTAGCTGTATTTGTTTTATAGAGCTGCTGCTTTAAATAGCTTCGCTACTAAGAATAAAATAAAGTTATATCGGGTATAGGGGCTAAAACTGGGAGGGCTTCTTAACATGCGACGTTTTATATCTGCCGTTTCTACGGTTGCGTTGGTTGTAGCGGTGATTGTACCATCAATCGCTTTTTCTTCAGCTATGTATCCAAAAGGAAAGGGCAATGTTGCCAACGGTAAGGCAATATTTGAAAATGGTAAAGGTTCGGTACCTGCTTGTACTTCATGTCATGGTGAAGACGGTAACGGTAACGATGATATGGGAACACCGCGGATTGCTGGTCAATTCGCAGTATTCCTAAGAAAGCAGCTTGAAGATTATGCAACTGACAAACGTAAAGACGAAACTATGTTTGTTATGAATGACAATGCTAAAGGTTTAAGCGCGCAAGATCGAACTGATGTCTCAACTTATCTTGAATCTATTTCTCCAGGTAGTAACGGAAAAATGGCTTTCAAAGGTTCTGACTTAAAAGAGATCGCTGCGAATGGCGGGACTGTTGGTCTAGCTCATAAAGGTAAGACTTTGGTTGAATGGGGTGCCGGCGCGCGAGTGCAGAATCCACTTTCAGCATGTCGTTCTTGTCATGGGTTTAACGGTCGCGGTGCGCCACCGATTTATCCGCGTATAGGCGGTCAGCGTTACGTTTACTTGGTGAATCAGTTGAAGAAATGGAGAGATGGAACTCGTTCCAATGATCCAATGGGTCAAATGCAAGCAATCGCAAAACAAATGTCTGATGACGACATTAATAATGCAGCGGCTTATTTGACTAATGCTTCTGATTACTCAATGGGTAACTTCAGAACGCCATACGATCATTAAGCTTTAGATTGTTATGAAAAAAGGCGGGTAATCCCGCCTTTTTTTATGCCTGTTGATTTTTGCTCAAGTGTCGCTATGAATTTCGTGTTCCTCTCTTTCTATATTTAATTCCATAAATATTATGCCTTAAGTTATAAAGTTATTTTTTGCAGAAATATTCAGTATAAAAAATAAAATATAAAAATAATTCTGTATACTGCTTGTCTACTTATAAATGTACGTGGTGCGGAAAATATGAAAAAATCACAACCATTGAAGTCGGGAGAGAAAATTCTATTCATCGTTTTTGGTGTATTCTTCATTCTGGCTTTAATCGCTTATATTGCCTTAGAGTCAATGAGGCTCACATCTGAGGAGCCAATGTTTAAAGCGAGCACTTTTTTTGATTTTTCTGAAGTTGGAGCGGAGGGGTCAAAAATATACCGAGAGGCTCGGTGTAATTCGTGCCATAGAGCGCTAAGAGCGGGCACAAGTATGGGGTTGTCGCTTGATGGTATCGGTTCAAAGCGATCACTTGAATGGCTTGAGACTTTTCTTATTAATCCGGAAAGTGTCTATGGTGCCGAAACGCTTGATCACGGGCTTCCGCCTAAAGAGGCTGCTTACACGGGTCGCCTGTCAGAAGATCATCGGCATAAAATTGCGGTGTTTTTGTCAGAGTTAAGAGCGGATCCTGGGTCGTCGGTTTCTAAGCGGCCACCGCCAGAGCATTCAGAGTTTATTGATAGTATGGTGAAAATGTGGGCCCCTAAAGAATGGTCTGAAAAATACACGGATATACGTGATCGCCCAGTGGAGGAAATAGAAAGTGAGTCCAAATAATGTTGTAGAGCCTTGGCGCCATGAGAATGAGCTTACTTATCGCAAATATACGCTCTGGTTTATTTTCGCTTGTATTATTTATAGTTTGATAGGTTTTTCTTGGGGTGCAGTGATGGGGGGGATGACGGAGCTTCGTCATTTTGTCGATCATAGGCTTCATGGAAATCTAATAGTTCGGGGCCATACTCATATAAATTTGCTTGGGTGGGTCGAGATGGCGATTTTTGGCGCGGTTTATTATATTATTCCCCGCCTCGTTAATCGTCCCATATATAGCTTAAGGCTTGTTATCGTTCATTTTTGGATTCATAACATTGGCTTAATCGGAATGGTCGTGTTTTTTGTAATGGCCGGTGTAATGGGTGGAATGGCTAGCGTGCATTCTACGCCGGAAGAAGTTGAAGTTATTGTGAAGCCGTTGTTGGCTACGATGGGTATCTTCGGGACACTTGTTTTGTTGGCTAATTGTATTTGGGCGTATAATTTGTTTCATACTTGTAAAGGGTGGAGGAAAAATTTTGATACGTAACTTATTTTTTATAATAATTACTACAGGGCTTCTGAGTGCATGTAATATTGAGGCGCCAGAGGGAACGTTGCAGGTCGGAGCGCAGGCTCCATCGTTGAAAACTCGATCTCTCGTTGATGTTGATGGAGATATGTCTCAGCTTACTTCGTATCGTTATCCTGATGAAAGAATGTACCAATATTCTGTCGATGATGCTTTGGCGACAGGGAAGGTAGTGTTGATTGAGTTCGCGACACCTGGGCATTGCACGGTATGCGATAAGCAGTTGCAGCTACTAAAAGCAATGATTTCTAAGTATGGGGATGATGTTCTATTTCTCCATATGGATCAATACAAAAACCCCCAGGCATTCTCTGCTTACAAAGTTAAGGGGGATCCCTGGACATTCTTGGTAGATCGAGCCGGCAAGGTGCAGTTTAAACGTGCCGGGCGAATTCTTTACGGTGAGCTGGATCATGCTTTGGGGACGGTTGTAAATAAAAAAGGATAAACATATGGCTTCGCAATATGACTTTAATCTCGTTGAAGATAAAAAAGGATTGGTTTGGGACTTGGTGCTTTACGTTCCTACGATTATTGCATTGATAATCCTAGCTTCAAAGTACTGGTATAGTGGGGATGAAAATTTAGCCTATATCTTGGTGTTTTTGACAACGTTTATTTTTTTAATTGCGTTTAATCGAATATTTAAAACCCGACTGATGATGCTGCCGTCTTCACCTGTTTCATTTTCGGTGTCAAAAAAAGGTGTTGTAGTCGATCTTAAAAGCGGCGCGTCGGTTGATCTGGTGAAAGATGTAAGATTTTTTACGGATATGGCGGGTAAAAGTTTTGGTCTTGCTGGTATTGATTTAGAGGGCGCGAAAAAACAATTTGTTTTTCATAAGGGGCAATTTATTGATGAGCAGCAATTTGATGGATCAAAAGCACAGCTACGCGCATTTAAATAATTCAACCTGCCCAAGGTAAGTTTTAATTTAGAAAGGGCTTAAAGTTAATCTTTAAGCCCTTTTCTTTTTTTAACTATATCCAAGCCAAGGGCGGCCAGCCCAATAGCCCAAAATATCGTTACACCCACAGTTATGTTTTCTTTTAAATCGTTGCTTACAAGCCCATCCAGGAGCATGTGAGGTATAAAAGAAATCATGAGTAGTGAGCCCATTGCAATGAGTAAGTATATTGCGATTTCAGCTTTCATTATTTTTCTCGAGATTATTTTAGATGCAAAGCATAAATAATCGTTGGCGATGATTCAAGTAAGAAATTGCTAATAACATACTAAAAAACTAATGTATTGATTGGTTTAAAAGCAGTTTTAAACAAAAGTGACGCTATTACGTTCGTTATAAAAATGCTTAATAACTTTTTATACATTTGGCTTGACCTTGTGTGGTGTCTATGTCACGATTTCTTGGTTTCTAAGTAGGTAACTTTTAAGAGCCTAGGCTTATTAATTTCAAGTTACAAATTAGAAGAAACTTTGGGTTGTGAGATAACACTCACTTTGGAGGGAAAAATGAAAAATAAGTTAACGGTTGGAAATACATTTTGGGTTCTGCTCGTAGCAGCGTTTACGACTGGAATGGGAAATGGTTCTGTATTTGGCGCGGCAGTAATGTGCGCTGTAGGACGTGGGCCTTATGAAAGCTGGGGCGGATGGGGTGCTGAATCCTATGATCCTTCAACTTTTTCTGGTTTTGTTGACTGGATGATGTTCGTCTTTGGTCTTGCTTTCGCTATTATTACTGCTTTGGCTATGAGTAAGCATGGTGAATTGGAAGCGCGTGGCGACAACACTGGTTGGTAAGCTTCCAAATACGGAAGAAAACAAAGGGGGAAGTTATGGCTACATTTGCAGGAGCATGCGGGATACTTTTAGCGTTCTCGAGTATGTGGATGTCTTGGTACTTAATGAATAAGATGAAAGAATGATACTTAAGTCTTTTAATTTATCTGGGGTTATAATTAAAATGGGAGGTGTGGTTTCATGTTAATGAAATTTCTCTTCGCCAAGAATGAGGAAATTCCTGCTGGATCGGCAACGATCTTTTTCGGTTTTTCATCCATTTTTTGGTTTGTAGTTGGAACTGGTTTAGGTTCCTTTAATGCGGCAAAATTGGCGTTTCCTGACTGGGTTACCGGTACGGAATTGTTTGCTTTTGGTCATATGCGTCAAGTACACGTACTTGCGGTAATTCTCGGTTGGATCTCAATGGCATTTGGTATGACCATGATGTACATGACTCCAGCGCTGGGTAATACCAAGTTATGGTCAGAAAAGCTGGGTCTATGGAACGTGTTCATTTGGAACGTCGGTCTAAGTCTTGGTTTAATTCTTTTGTGGATGGGTATTACATCAGGTCGTGAATATAGTGACTTGATCTGGCCTATCGACCTTGTTGTTATCTTCGGTGTTTTATTGCCATTAGGTATCAATGTTTGGATGACAATTGCTCATCGTAAAACTCAAGGTATATACATCACAAACTGGTTTTTTGGTGCTTGTATCTTCATGCTTATGATCGTTTTTCTAGTTGGTAACTCTCCTGAGTTGTTCAACTTGACTGGTCTGACTGAAGCTTATATGACCTTCTGGTTTGCTCACAACGTATTGGGTTTATGGATTACTCCGGTTGCTGCAGGTATTGCGTATTACACTATACCTAAGCTTACTGGTAACCCACTTTACTCACATCGTATTGGCCACTTACATTTTTGGTCTATCGTAGCGTTCTATTCAACTCCTGCTTCTCATCACTTGATGTCTGCCCCTCTTCCAGAGTGGTTGAAATCATTTGCATCTGTAGAAGGCGTGTTGATCCTGATCCCTGCGGTGGCGTTTGTTGCTAATATCCTCTTAACCCTAAAAGGCAAGTGGAGCATGTTTGTAGAGAATCTGGAAACTAAATTCTCTATTACAGGTGTCTTGTTGGCGATCCCTTTGAATATGCAAGGTGGCTTTCAGCAAACACGTGCAATCAACTGGTATGTTCATGGAACAGGCTGGATTGTTGCGCACGCTCACTTGGCACTTCTTGGAATGTCCAGCTTTTTGGAAGCGGCAGCCGTATACTTTGGTCTACAGCAAATGCTTCGCAGAAAACTGTACTCATTGACTTTAGGTAACTTGCATTACTGGTTCTTCATTATCGGTTTCTGCGTGTACTGGATCTCAATGACTATAGCTGGCCTGATGCAAGGCGCTGGTAAAATATACGAAGTACCATACATTGACGTAGTGGTTGCAGAGCATCCATACATGATCGCTCGATGGGCTGGTGGTACTATGGTATTTACTGGTAATGTAATTTGGTTATACAACATGTGGATGACTGCACGTGAAGGTACATTAGTACCTAAGGGTCGCTACGCACATGAGTTAGCTTACGAAAGATAAAAATTATTTATTTTTCTAAGTGAATGTATATGCTTTCGGGGCGTTCTCGCCTCGAAAGGACCTGAAAATTTAGGGAGGAGGAACTCAAGTGGGTTTTCAACAATATAAATTCGGTGCTGCGGGCATCGGCTTGATGTTTGGTTTCTCAATGTGTATTACTTTGCTTTTTCCAGCTAATGATTTCCGCTCAGGAATTTCAACTTGGGTAGGCTTGGATAAGCAATTATCATTGGGACGTGTTATTGGTTTCAGTTACGAAGATCCTTTTGTTACTGGTGCTGGTAAGCCAATCGTAGTCATTCTTGACAAAGATCCAAAAACAGGCGCAATAATTGATCCGCCACAACGTGCATACGTTTATAATCCAGGGATCAAATTTGCTCCAGGCATCAACCACCAGGAAATGCTTGGTGCAGGTGTAGAGGATTTAAGTAAAAGCATAGGTAAGATTGATCAATCTGATATGGCTTCTGGTGCTGTTTTCACTCTTGAAAAAGGTGAGTTTAACGGCGACGAAGTTGATTACATTGTCAATGCTTCAGTAGTTAGAGGCTGGACTCCAGCTGGTACTCTGAAAGCAGCCGGTGATGAAAATACACGATATGTTGCAAAAGGAAAAACAATCTTCGTTACTGAAGGATGTTGGTGGTGTCACACATTATTGCCAGAGCAAACACAAGATTGGCAATTTTTTGGTGCACCTCCATACCTAGGTGACTTTAATGGTGAGATGCCAACAGCTTTTGGTTCTGATCGTAAAGCGCCTGATTTGCTACATGTTGCGTCACGTAATTCATCGCGTGAGTGGATGACAATGCATTTCTTTAACCCTCGTTTGGTTCAGCCGAACTCTATCATGCCGCGTTACGATTATCTTTGGGGTAAAACCGATGCTAAAGGTAACACGATTGATATGAACAAATGGCGTGCAGAGTACAATGCGTACGTACATGGCGAGTCAATTTATCCACCAGAAGTACCTGAGCCACGACGTGACTCTGAAGTTCGTACTTTAATTGACTGGGTTCTAACGAGCTTAAGATAAGGGAGAAGAATGATGGGCTGGAAATTTGATCAACCGCTTTATTGTCTTTCTGATGAGCAAGAGCAAAAAGAAATGCTTGAGCTTATGGAGAAAACGAAGTTTGGTGGCTTATCTGAGGGTAATAATAAATTACCTATGCCATTGGTTGCATTGTGTGGATTGATTATCTTGACTGCGTTCATGATAACTCAACCTATTTGGGGGCAGCGTCCTAATGCCGAAATCTATACAGATTTTGTTGCGTTAATGGATTCTCCTGAAGTTCAGCGTTTAGCTACTGGCGAAGAGAAGATGAAGTTTATCACTCAGCAGGCAATGGCTAAAGCAACTGGTCGTACACCGGGTGATATCGAAAGGCATCCAATGTCTTGGAATGACCTTTTGAATGTCTCTGCTTCTATTAAAGAGGTTCAGGCTGGCGGCGGTCAATATGACTTGGCAAGTTACAACGTTATTGGAAATCGTATCCAACTCGCTAACTTCGAAGGTTATGTACAAGCAAACGGACTTCGTGAGCGTAAGCAGCCTTGGTTTGATAAAGGCTATGCTATCGACATATTCTATGTAAGTTACTTTTGCCTAACTATGGTTCTTGTTATTAAACAGCTTCCACATTTCACGCGTAAGCCTGATATGTCAAAAGCTTCTTAATAGCTTAATATAAAGAAGGGAGTAGATTATGTTAGATATCGATTATGGCCCAGGTGTGTTTATAATGTGGATCGCGGTGGTGGTTATTTGCCCTGCAATCTACGGTATGTTTTTTGTAGATGCACACTGGAAAAGGCACCAGCAGGAAAATGATACGGACGATGCTTTTAACTAAGCCGCATCATCATTTCTGATAAAAAGCCGCTCTCTATAGAGCGGCTTTTTATTTTGTAGTAGTGGATTACTGGGGAATTAAATCGTCCCATTTTTTTAGTTAGCATGGTATGCTATTGAATCAAATGTGGTGAAATAATCGCATATTGGATTTGGATAAGCGGTAGAGTTTTGTTGCTTTATAGCAGCGCTTACTAGAATTAAAACAATATAAATACAAAGCTTTTTTGCTTTCGTAATACGGTGTTAAGATGTTTTTGCAATTATCTAATCTATTTAGCCAGTTAAATACAGGAATTAACGAATCAGTATTTCGCATTCTTGCTAGTAATGATAATCAATACGTATTTGGCATAGATATGAGTATTGATAGTCTTCGCTCTCAAGCCTATAGTGATTACATATTTGTATTTCTTATTTTATCTCTAATTTTATTTTGCTACATAATCTATTTGTATTTACCGAAAAATTTAGGTGATTTGAAGTTAGGTGAAAAAATAATGTTTATCTCAATTATTATTGGCGTTATATTGGCCGTAATAATTGGTTATGTTCAGTTGATTGATGGCTATTTAATGTAAAGGAAAAGTAATGAGTGATTTTATCCAAAACTTGCCTGACGGCTGGACAATTTACCTGTGGCTAGTAGTTGCAGCCGGTATTTTGATTGCTGCCGGTTTTATGCTTCGCTGGGCTGCGAAAAACAACCAGTTTGATGAAGATATTAAATACGTATTGTTTGATTCGGATGATGAAGACAAGATGGAACCTGAAGAGTTTGAAAAGTATAAAAGCGTTATGAAAGACCAGTACGCCGAACGGGACGAGTTTTTAAAAGAGCAACAAAAAAGAAGTAAATAATGCGCAAAGGTGAGAAAGGCATTTTCGTTGTAATGGCGATTTCAATTGTTGTTTTGATTGGGGTGAAGATTTATCAAAACTCAAAAAATGAAGGGGAGGATCCTGGGATTCCCTTTTATTCAACTGCTAACAAAGAAGTTAAGGATGGCGCTGCTAAGGTGATGCATTTTGTAGAATGCAAGAAGTGCCATAGCATATGGGGTATGAAGGACTTCTCGCAGTCTGTGCCTGCTCCTTCGTTAGATGGTATGGGGATGTTTAGAACTGAAGAGTGGTTATATGATTACTTTTCATCTGAGAACCCCCAGGAGATGCTGACCTCTAGGTTAAAGCCTGAGTATAGGATGCCTTCTCTAACTCACCTTACGGATGATGAAAGAAAAGTTCTCGCTAAATATATTTTTAGTTTGAAAGTAGAAGACTGGTATTTAGAAGAGACCAAGCAAGCCCGTTATGAAAAACTAACCGGAAACAAATATAATAATGAAGCGGCAAAAATTAAATAGTATAGCTCTGCATTTATTTTGGGCGCTAATCGCAACTACGGTTGGGGTAGTGTTGATTTTGCTAGGTGATCATTTGCTTGGCGTTCAGCTTGAAGTATTTCAAGGTATGAGTACTTTTAGTATTCCATGGATACTTGACTTAATACTTGTGCCTTTGGTAGCGGGCTTTTTCGTATCCTTGATTTATGGGTTGGGTGGTAAAATGATTGCCCATTTACCTGCGCTTCTGGCAAAAAGTTATGTGTTCTATAATTTAACGCCTGACATGATTCCTGAAGGCGCGGCTATAGTCCCTTTGGGCTTTTGGATCTTACTTGTAATTGTAGTCGTAGAGGCTTGTGCTGCTGGTGGGCTAATTGGCGAGTTCGTTATTAAGAGAACATATGGTCGCCGACCGAGGCATTTAATACATAAGCGTTATAGACAAGAAAGTGTAGAAAATTAAATGATGAATGTATTTTATGAGCTCTAAAGTTAGCAGTAAACGATCTTCTTTAACTAAAGAAGAACTCGTAATTCGGAAAAGATATATAGGGGCAACGTTTGTAACTTGTATCGTTATTGCGTTAGTAGCTGGTTCTATTCATGTGGTTCAGATAGGGTCAACTAGAATGGAGCAGCTCCGAGATATGTCGGGATACGACTTGAAGGACGAGCATAAAAAAATCCGCGGCGCCGGCGAAGACTTATTTGTAAATGTTTTCCATGAGCGAGGCGTAACCCATACTATCACCTACACCATGGACGAAGCCGAAGGTTTGTTGCCCACAAAGCAGTGGGTTGAATTAGAGACGTCAGTTAATATTCCGGCCGGTTTATTTACCATGGGTACTGATAGTTTAAAGAGCGACGTGCAGAATAGACCTGCACACACGGTCGATCTACCCGCATATGCAATTGATAAATTTCTTGTTACAAACTCCCAGTACGCTAGGTATGTTGCTCAAACTGGTCAGCGTGTTCCGCTAAACTGGAGTGACGGACATTTTCCGGCGCAGAAAGTAATGCATCCCGTTACTATGATTTCTTGGTTTGATGCCAAAGGCTATTGCGGATGGATGGGTAAGAGATTACCAACTGAAGCCGAATGGGAAAAAGCAGCTCGCGGCGACGACGGAAGGCGCTGGCCTTGGGGGGATGTAATGGATACTAAGCGCCTCAATACCTATTATAACGTTGGCTCAACCACTTCTGTCGATACATATAAAAATGGCGTAAGCCCATATGGTGTTTATGATATGTCGGGCAACGTTCTTCAATGGACGGCAGACGATTTTAATCCATATCCAAAATCGAGTGCGTCGGATTCAATTTTTAAGGGTAAGAAGCAGGTGGTTTCAGACGACCCGAGCGACCGTAAAAAGAAAGTAGCGAATTTTATTATGACAGAAGATAAATATAAAGTTATGCGTGGAGGATCATGGAAAGGTGATCCATTTTCTACGTCGTCTTATCATCGGGCGTATTCTTGGCCGCATATGACTAGTGATTTCTATGGTTTTCGTTGTGCAAAAGATATTGAACCGCTCAAAGCAGAGGCAATAAATAATGATTCATCTAAAAGCTAAATACCTGATTTCTTTTATCGCATTGTTTTTTTGCAATAATGCGTTTGCGGCTACCGATAGCTATCGATGGTTGCATGTCACAATTGATACGCCATGGGCTATTTTTATTTTTTTGCTACCTATGGTTTTATTTCCAGTAGTATTGATGGCGATACTTTACTGGCGTTTTTCGGGTAAAGAAACGGCTACGTCAAAATGGACTAAGCGTCAAAATGAATTATCAAGAAAATAATTGGGGTAATGCGGTGTTGTTGTCTTTTAAACTAATTTCTTCACGTTTTTTTTTGTTTATTTTTATAGGTTTAAGTTTATCAATATTTGCTCCCGTTTTTGCTGAGACAAGTTCTGTAGATGTCGCTGTAGAAGGTGCCGCTGAAAGAGCGGATGTTTTAACAAGCTTTGTGGGTACTCAGCGTGGCGAGATGATAGCTTCGTATGATGAGCAAAAAAACCAGCATCAGATATTATTTTACATGGGAGTTACGCTACTTCTCTTTGTTTTTTTAACTGCTGGATTCGGCATTGCAATGGGGATGTTGGGTAAAGAGGTTTTCGTTCAGCATATGGTTTGTGCTGGTGTCACTGTGTTTTTAGCAGTGGCACATTCAATAGTGGCCGTTGTCTGGTTTTTCCCTTTCTAAATTCTTATAGCTGTTTGATGAAAAATTATTATGCAGCTGACTAAGTTTAATTCAATATATTCACTTTCTTTAATTGTTTGCGCAGTCTATTTTTTTACTGGTGTAACCGCATTAAGTTACGAAGTATTATGGGCTCGAATGCTGTCCACCATTTTTGGTGTGAGCATATTCGGTATCGTTGTTACTATATCTGCATTTATGGCAGGCTTGGGTGTTGGTAGTCTGTTAGGCGGGCGTTTTCAGTATTGCTTCAAAAATCCACTCTTGGTCTTTGCTTTTATAGAATTTGCAGTTGCACTATTCGCATTTAATCTTCCTGTAATTTTTTCCGGTCTTGATGAATTTATCCAAACGTTAACGCTGGGTACGGGTTACGGCACCTGGATTTTCGTTCAAGCTCTAGTTACCTTTTTCCTAATGTTTATTCCTGCTCTGGGCTTGGGGTTTGGCTTTCCATTAATTCTAAGGAGTTTGCGAAATAGTAATATTTCGCTTGGATTGGTTTACTCGTTCAATACGCTGGGCGGAATGTGTGGCGCGTTGTTACCACTTATGCTCTTGCCTGTTTTTGGCTGGATTGTTTCTGATCGTTTAGTTGCTGTTTTCGGCTTTTTGTTGGCATTTATCATATTTGTTTTGTCGTTTTTTATTGGGTCGCAGGATAGTTTGCAGAAAGCAGACCCCGGTATTTCTCAAAAACGTATTAATGTCGGTCCGGGGCTAAATGTACTATTGGTTTACGGTGCTATTGGTGCCTCAGCTATTATGCTTGAAATTGGCTGGACTCGATTATATGGAATGATATTGCTGCGTACTGAATATGTAATGGCGGTGATTTTGGCAACATTTTTACTAGGAATAGGACTAGGAAGTTTGCTGGCTACACGCATGTCCGGAACACGTTGGCTGTTCATGCTTCCAGTTATTATCGTAATAAGTGCATTGTCTAGTGTTTATTTTTTACCAGCTGTATCTGCATGGGCCGAAACGGTTTCCTATTCGTCGTTGCTTACCTCAATGGTGCAGCAAGGAGGGGTAATCGCGTTGTTTACACTGCCCGCAACTCTCGCGTTTGGTGCTTGGCTCCCGGTATTAGTTTCATCTCATAAGAACGTTAGTGTCAGCGGCGCTTATTTTTATGGGGCGAACTCAATAGGGGGTTCTATCGGTGGACTGGTTGCCGGATTTATATTAATTCCCTATTTGGGTACAAGTGTAGTAATTGCTTTTTCTGCATTTGTTGTAGTGATGGCTAGTTTATATTGGGTTAAAGATAAATGGTTTAGATTCGTACCTGCGTTAACTGTCATTTTATTTATCCCAATTTTAACGTTTCCGTCAGTAAAAGATTTATTGCCTGTTTCCCAAAATGAATCAACAGACTTGCATGTGTATGAAGATGCACTAATGGTTACCCACGTAATTGAGGATAAAACAGGTCAGCGTTTATTATTAGCTGATTTGCAACGAATGGATGCATCGACAGCGCCTGATGCTATTACTGTTCAGAAAAACCAAAGTCGATTACCACTTTTGCTCCACCCAGATCCTCGTTCAATCTTATTTCTTGGGTTAGGAACAGGTATCACGGCGTCGGGCTCATTGCCCTACCCTCAATTGACAAGAGCAGCTGTAGAGCTGTCTGAAGGTGCGATAGCCGCGTCTTCGAGCTGGTTTTCAGAGGCAAATAATGGGGTCAGCGGAAAGCTATTGATAGTGAAAGATGACGCAAGACGTTATTTGAAATCTACTGATAAGTTATACGATGTTATTGTTGGTGATTTGTTTCATCCTGATCTTATTGGTAGGAGTAATTTATTGTCGCTTCAGCAATTTCTGCGTGCAAAAAAACGTCTGGCTGATGGCGGTTTATTTGTGCAGTGGATCGCTTTGAATCAGTTCGATGTTGATACATTAAAGGTTGTTTTAGCAACATTCAGAAAAAGCTTCCCGTATGCCTCATTGTTTGTTGATGGCTTTCGATTGGCGTTGGTTGGGTCTAAGGAGGAGCTTGGTGGGATTCACGGAATTAAGAGCAGTGTTTCTCGGCTAGATAGAGCGGGAGTAAAGGAAATTACCGGTGGAGAAGGGGTCTGGAGCTGGGCTGGGCGATATTGGGGTCCTTTACCGGAAACGGATTGGGCTCTTCAGGACGAGTGGGCGCCAGTTATTGAGTTTCAGCTACCAAAGGCAAAGTTTAATCGTCAGCTAGACCTAGGTCGATTATTGGCTTTTTTGCAAGCTTTACGCTCACCTCCGCAGATTGCGATTGAGGTGCTGGGTGTTTCGAGTGATGACGCCCCCTATTTTGAAGCCGCTCATCAAGCTACTGATTTGTATTATCGTAGTTGGATTGCCTATTTTTCTGGGCAGAATCTAGAAAGCCAGAAATTGTTATCTGCAGCTTATACGATTAATCCAGATGATCAATGGATAGGTTTTGGGATGGCTGACGCGATGTTTGCCTCGATAAATCAGGCTATTGATAGTGGGATCTCTGAAAAAATGGCTTTAAATAAAATTATTGCAATCCGTCCTGATCATATTGGCGCGCTTAGGCGATTGTTGAGTATTTCAAAGAAGGAAGGTACTTTTGAAGAGGTTGATACGCTAAAAAAACAACTTTTACGTATATCCCCCCGGGAAAAGGTTGCGATTCAGTAAATGCGCTTTTGTTGGGCTGGTTAGGTTTGGGGTTGCCGCAAAACTTTGAGGCACAAAAAAAGCCCTTTCGGGCCTTTTTATGTGACTAGTACAACCAAAGGTGAGTATTACTCGCCTTTGTTACGTCGTTCTAGTACATCACCGAACGCCCAGTTTGCCATCATATATGAACCTACGATGATGAAACCAAAAGTGATAATCGGCACTAACATGTTAATTCCAAGTTCTGTAACCATTTTTCTAATCCCCCTCAGATTATTCTAATAGTGGCTTATTATAGCCTGTATTGCTTTATAACCCAGCAAAGCATCTTCTGACTATAACCAATCATTTTCTAAAAAACAAGTAGTTTCAATAACTTTATAAAGGTAGATGCCTTATTGTTTTGCGGAGAAAAAACAACCGCATTTTCGAGTTCTGTGTTCAGATTATATGGTAGTATTGGCATATGAAAGCAAACGAATCATTGGTTAAAATTCCAGTTGTACAAGCTATAACCTACAAGCCTGATGGTTTTCAATGGAAGCGTCGAGCTTCTAAATATGGCTTCATTTTATTATTACTTTTAATTCCTATTCTGGGTATATTTCGCATTGATG
Source organism: Gammaproteobacteria bacterium (assembly GCA_029864945.1). Classification (GTDB taxonomy): domain Bacteria; phylum Pseudomonadota; class Gammaproteobacteria; order S012-40; family S012-40; genus CALZJE01. The sequence continues at coordinate 6,338 of JAOTSL010000005.1, read as the reverse complement.
TATCCTCTGGTTTTATATTTATGGGCCGCGAAATCTGGTTTGGAGATTTTTTTGTTGTCTTTGGTTTTTGGTTAGCACTTGCTTGTACCGCAATCATCTTTTATTCCACCGTAGGGACAGCATTTTGTGGATGGGTATGCCCTCAAAATACGTTTTCCACAATTATGGATAATTTAACAACAAAGCTACTGGGAAAGCGCGCGGTTATAGATTGGGAAGGTAAGAGTGGGAAAATAGCGAATAAGAAAAATAAACCACTCAATTGGTTATTGCTTGTGATTCAGACCGTACTTATTTCTATGCTAGTGTCTTTTATTCCATTAATGTATTTTATACCGCCAGATGCTATCTGGTCTTTCGTGACATTTCAGGTCAATGAGTCTATACCTAGCTCTTTATATTGGATCTATACAGTATTCGTATTTATTGCTGCGGTAAATTTTGGTGTTGTAAGGCATTATTTGTGTCGTTACATGTGTGTTTATCGTATGTGGCAGTTTTTATTTAAAACGACGGATGGTTTGCATCTGGACTATGATGAAACCCGTAAAGCCGAGTGCGAGAAATGTAATTATTGTGTAACGTCTTGCATGGTGGATATTGACCCACGAAATACCAACACATTTGATAGCTGCACAAATTGTGGAGCATGTGTAACTGCCTGCAATTCACTTCATGTGAAAAATGGTGTCCCTGGTTTATTAAAACTAAAGTTTGGTAAGCGTCGAAACAAAGTAACATTGGCTCAACGTTCGATGGCATCACTGCCAGAAAGAATTCGCTGGGTTTTACCTGTTTGGGGGTTGGGTGTAGGGTTGTTTATTTGGGGGTTGATTTCTTATCAGCCTTATCATTTAGCTGTTTATAAGTCAGATAAGGATCAGGGCTCTCAAATTTTCGAATACCGAATAAATGTAGCTCATAAAATATATGAGCCTGGCGAAGTGAAAGTTACGATCGTTGGGCTTGATGAAAAATTGTTTACGCTTAGCAATGATAGAATAGTTTTTGAAAGCGTTTCCCGGCAAGATTTATTTGTGCAAATTAAGCCAGGTTTGTCTAAAGGTTTGCACAGCTTTATTGTAAAAGCAGAATCAAAAGACGGTTGGACGCGGTTAATGAGAATGCAACATTTTGTAAATAATGGGTAGTCAAAATGCCAAATAATACAGATATAAAAAAACGAATTAAAAAGAACAGAAACCCAGACGCAGTTAATGAAGGTGACTGGGGTGAGTCTTCTAATTTTGGTTACAAGAACGAAGAAGAGCGTAAAGAACGGCGTGGTTTAGAAGACTGGGAAATGGTTTCTTCGATGGAGCATTCTACGGTTGGAATTCCGTTCTGGTTTGTCGCAATTTTTGCTGTATTGCTTATTGTCGCGGTAGGGTTAACATTTCCATTTTGGGGTAATCGCCCTGGTTACGAGCGGCCCTGGTTTGATTGGGGTATACCTGCTGGTGTGGCCTGGGTTGTTTTCATGAGCGCTATTATTTATTATTTTGTGGAAATGCGACCAGCCAAAGCACAAAAGTTAGAGCAAGCCGCTAAATTAGAGCGGGAAAAAGAAATATTGGATAGCGAAGTAAATCATAGCAAAGATGAAAATAGCAACTAAGATGAAAACCAAACTAACAATCACACTTATTAGTTGTTTAATGTTAATTGCTTGCAACAATGCTCAAGGTCCTAAAGTAAAACACGAACTTCCTGAGCCGGAATCTGCAGGTGCAAAAGTCTTTGATTCATTTTGTAGTAATTGTCACGCGCCCCCGCGAATTAAGAGCCATAAAGCCGATGAATGGAGAAATATTGTAGAACGTATGCAAAATCATAGGCTTAAAAAAGCCTACCATTTGTTAACGGATAGTGAAAAAGAAACACTATTAACTTACCTGGAAAAGCACTCGATATAATACGATGAAAAAATTAATTTTATTAGTTCTGATTGCCCTAAGTGTTTCATGTACTAATGAAATTCCAACGACACAATTTCAGGAATGGGGTGAATATTCCTTTAGGCTGGAATCACGACCGCCTCATGTTAAGCCTGGAATGAATGAGTTTTTATTGATTGGTAATTTCAAGAAGAAATTTCGTGCTTATGATCTTATTGTTTCTTATCGAATGGGACCTGCAGGGAAATGGAGTCAGGCGATTCAGGATGGAAACACCGGTGTATATCGTAAAGCGATGCGTGTAAAAAATGTTGAAACTGATGTGCTTTTCGTTTATGTGAAACAGAACAAAAAAATTAAAATGACGGATGAGCCTGTAGAAGATCAAGTGTTTCAGTTTCCGCTAAATTATTCGTTACCATCAGATGCTAAATCCGGTGCGTAGTCTCTAGTTGAGTATTGACTAATTCGGTTGCGTCCTTTTTCTTTTGAGCGGTAGAGCGCATCATCTGCCGCTTTTAGTATTTCATCTGTTGTATTTAATTCGTCGCCGCTGTCCGCAACACCAATACTAATTGTGACATGTACTTCTTGCCATGGTATTTTTCTCGGTGGTGTTTTGTCAGGTTTTTGTGACGGTCTATCCTGATTTCGTAATATCAATTTCGTATGATCTATCGTTTCTCGTAAGTTAGACAGGTAGGGAAATGAAGCTTTACTATCTTTACCTGAAAATATAATGGCAAATTCTTCTCCTCCATACCTAAACGATTTACCTCCGCCACCGACGTTACCTATTTTACTCGCGACCATTCGTAAAACCTGATCGCCCACTTCATGACCATAAGTGTCGTTAAACTTCTTAAAATGGTCTATATCAAGCATCGCGATAGAATAAAGCCCGCGCAGACGCGAAGTTTCTTCATTCATAGCACGCCTACCGGGAAGTTCGGTGAGTTCATCAATGTAAGCGATCAAATATGAATTGTGAACCAGGCCCCATGCCATTATCAGGCTTGCAGTGACAATGAACATGGCGTCGGCAGGCGAATGCATACCTGATTGAAAGTAAAATAAAATGGAAACTAATGCACCAGCGAATGAAAATTCAAAAACGGTAGTATTTTTTGCGACGTAAATAACAATTATGAGGAAACTGAGCGAAAATGCAATTACGGTAGAAAGCGAAATGCTCTCTGGTAAAATTTTTGAAAGTGTTTCTGGTGTAAAAAGAGCCGCACTTGCTAGTATTTGCGGGTAATTTTGAATTGCCCAATAGGACAGAAGTAATTGTAAAAGCATTATTGAAATTGTCATAAAGCTTTGTATGGAAAGTAGCTGCTGTTCTTTTAAGCTTGTGATAAATACGATGTTAAGGGGCAGTAAAATACTGACTAATGCGATAATGGTTTTACCGCTTTCTGATATTTCTGGTTCGGAAATAATGCTGTGTACAATTAAATAGGCAATGCCAAGCGCTGCCGAGATGAGTGTAACTCGGTGTTTATTGAAAAATCCCCCCATTGTCATGACACTGAATATTACTAAATAAGGTATATAGGGGAGCTTTTCCTGTATGTCAGCGTGGATCCCACTTAAAAGTGGCATGCTGAAATATGTGGCTGCAATTCCTGCTACTGGTACAAATGTTAAAAATAATTTGTTTCCCTTCGTTCCGCTCACGCACCTATGTCCTTAAAATAGTTAATGCTTTTATTTTAAAAAGTGCCTTATACAAATAAATGGTCACCTTAGTTTATATCGTGAAAACAGGGAGCTTCTTTAGTGGTAAATAGTTGAAATAGCATTTGAGTGCTCAAAACCAACATTAAAACCCATTCTCTTTGCATGTCTCGAAAATAACTCACCATATCATTAGGAGGGGGAGAATAAATTAACTCATTCATTAACGACCGTACAGTATTGGGGTTAAATAGACCGCTTTCTTCAAGCTTTTGGACTGAAAGGTATTTTTCCAGTTCATCTATGTGTTCCTCAGAAAATAACCAATCACGTATTGGAGTGTAAAACGCACGTTTTTTATACTGGCCGGGAATTTTGGGTAAATGGGGGGTCATGATGCTTTTGAGGAGAAACTTTTCGTCCATGCCATTCAGTTTCAAATGAGGTGGGAGCCTCGCTGAAAGTTCGACAAGAGGATGATCCATAAAGGGTGCTCGTGTTTCCACGCTATGAGCCATACTCAGGCGGTCACTTTTCCATAAAATCCATCCAGGTAGGCGCATTTTAGTGTCGAGGTAAAGTGACTGATTGAGTGGGTGGCGGTTGATGATGCGCGGTTTGAGATTACTCAGTAAAGACTCCATCTGTGGTGATTCGTCTTTTAGAGTAGCATCAACGAACAGGTCGTCTGTCATATCATCAAGCAATTGCCAGAAATCATACCAGGACGGATAACAGCCAAATTGGTCGAAAACCCGCTTCTGAGACTCCGGTTGATGGTTCTGGAGCAGCATGTCCAAAAATGGCTTGGAGAAGTAGTTGCCGTACTCAGAATAATAGAAGGACTCGCGGTGTTTCTCCGATCCTTGAAGATTGCCGTTAACTCGAATCGCATCCTGTCGGTAGCAATCATAGCCTGCGAGGATTTCGTCCGCGCCGTCGCCGGTGTAAACCACTTTGAAATTATGTTGATGCACATGATCAGATAGTAAAAAATGTGGAATATCTACCGTCATTCTTTGAGGTTGTTCAAGTGAATAGAGGCAATCTTTTAGAATATCGAAATAACCTCCGGCGCGATTATCTCCCATGGTGAGTTCTGAATTGTGGATGCCAAAGTGATTGGCTACAGGCTTATAGGCGTAGGACTCATCGGACTGAGGGTTGTCAAAATGAATGGAAAAGCTTTCGACCGCTTTCGGATAGTGTGTTTTAAGTAGAAATGCCATCGTAGACGAGTTTAGGCCACCAGAGAGATAGGTTCCGATGGGAACTTCGCCAATTAAATGTGAAATCGCCGCGTCATGTAGCGCTTCTTCAAACTGGTTCTCCCAATAATTAATGTCGTCGGTTTCGTATTCATTGTCCTCTGGAAACTCAAGATCCCAGTATTCCTTTACGTTAAAGCGTCCATTGCTAGTGGCTTCGGCAAAGTGTCCGGGGGGGAGTTCGTAAACTTGTTCAAACATGGTGTTGGGTGAAATTGAGAACTGGTATTTAAAGTGTGATTTGATGGACTCTTTATTGATCTTCGGTTCGACAAGTGTTGAGGCAAATAAAGCTTTAATTTCAGAGCCTGCAAGCAGTGTATTTCCGTCCCAATGATAAAATAGCGGCTTAATGCCTAGCCTGTCTCGGGCAATGAAGACTGTTTTGGCGACGCTGTCATAGATTATAAAACTGAACATGCCGCGTAAAAGCGGTAAGCAGTCTTTTCCTTTGATACGAAATAATGCCAATACGACTTCTGTATCTGATTGAGTCTGGAATTGAACGCCGTCTTTTTGTAAAGATTCACGTAATTGTTGGTAATTGTATATTTCACCATTGAAGATAATCGTGTGGCGATTGTCGACTGATTGCATGGGTTGAATACCACCGTCTATATCAACGATGCTTAGCCGAACGTGCCCAAGCCCAATGCCTTTACCAATAAAAACTCCGTTATCGTCAGGTCCTCGATGCGCAATTGCATGGTTCATGCGATTGATTAGAGCCGAAGAAACTGGTTTGAAGTCTGTATTAAATATCAGCGTAATTCCGCACATGATGAATCCTGAAAGTTTGTAATAACCGTGTTGAAGTCCATAGTTTCTGAATTAAAAATTCAACTATTATAATTGCCAGTTTTCCAGCATATATAACCAATTTAATTCTATCGTATTGTAAGTGTTCAAAATTTATTATTAATACTTTATTTCTCAAAACCGCATATTAAATAAAACACAAATATCCTAAAGCCCTGACCTGCGGTGTCGATGTTTATTCTAGTTTAGATTGACCGACTGGAAAGGAATAGAAGGAAAGCAATATGCGAACAATCATGGTCGTAAATTCAAAAGGTGGTAGTGGAAAAACGACGTTAGCGACTAATCTCGCGGGGTATTATGCGTCGAAAAATCAGGTTACTGTTATAAAAGATTATGATCCGCAAGGTTCAAGTACCGAATGGTTAAAGCAGCGGCCCTATACCATGACGACTATTCATTCTCTTTCGGCATTTAAGCCAAGTTCACAATTTATGACTCGTGCTTTTGCGATGAGATTACCCCAAAACGCAGAAAGGCTGATTATTGATACACCAGCAGGTGTGGACTTAAAGCGTTTTATAACCACGGTGCAGTCAGTAGATAAAATCATTATACCGGTGTCTCCCTCGTCAATTGATATACGAGCAACCGCTATGTTTATACATGAGCTATACAAGTTTAGGAAAATGCACCGTTTTAATGCCGAAATCGGCATCATTGCCAATCG
>JAOTSL010000097.1 GCA_029864945.1 Gammaproteobacteria bacterium | reverse complement strand
ACTAGGTTATTTAGCACATTCGCCAACATTATTATTTTTAGAGTGTTGGCAATTCGAGATATGATTATCGACTTATTTTCTGAGCGCAGCTCATCAGCTATATTTATTTCTCGAACAATCAATTATAGCTATTAACCATTAAATAGATAAGGACATTAACTTAAAATGGTGCGGTAAAGTGAGTTTAAACGAAAAAGCGGGGGGGCAAACATGTAGGTGGGCATTTTCAGTTGAAATTTAACGCGGTCAACACGAAATAAGTTATTACCAGAGTTGCCGCATAGATATCCGGTAAGAAACCTACCGGACAGTACTAAACTTTATAAAGATGTTTGTTTCACGTTATCCAGCATACGTGATAATCGCTCTGCGGGAACGTACCCGGGAACAACCTCACCATTATCAAATACAATCGTCGGAGTACCAGATACTCCAAATTGCTCTGCAAGCTTCATATGGTCTTTAACCGGATTATCACAGGTTTTTCTCTCCTGCTTCTCGCCCGACTTAGCTGCAGTTAATGCCGCTTGCTTATCATCCGAACACCAAACGGTTACTGCCTTATAATAAGAACTTGTATCAACACCTGACCGAGGGAAAGCAAGATACTTAACTCTAATGCCCTGTGCAAGATATTGATCCATTTCACGATGCAGTTTACGGCAGTATCCACAATCAATATCAGTAAAAACAGTAATAGTATGCTTCACTTTTTCAGGGCTGAATATAATGGACGTCTCATCTTTAATATTACTAACCAGTTTGGCTCGCTGAACTGATTTTGTCGCTTCTGTAATATTTGTTCGGTCTTTAAGGTCAATCAAATCACCTTGAATAACATAACGACCATTACCCGACATATAGAGCACCTGCGCACCATAAACAACCTCATACAATCCAGCTAGTAAAGAAGGCTTAATTGAGTCGACCGTATTGTCCGGTAAGATTTCGGAAAATATTTTTTTAATTGCCTTAACATCGGATTTTTCATCCGCCAAAATAGGAGCGGCTGACACCAACACCATTAAAACTAACAAAGTGATACGCTTAAACAAAACAAACCCCCAAATAAAATCCATAAACCTCAAACACATACCAACCCTGTAATTGAGTCAGAATTGAGACTATACCGTAATGTATCCATTAGACAACAGTTTCAACATTATTATCCGACCACTTAACAAAAAATGGCTATAATTTAAAATTTAAACCATTAATACCAGTATTTTCATTACGTAACCGTGACTCATGCATTAGTAACCAGCGCTTTATATTAAAGACAGCCCCGTTTGTTTGCCCCGCAAACCCACCAAGTCCATCTTTTGCCACAATTCGGTGACAAGGAATTAGCAAAGGTATCGGATTTCGACGACACGCATTCCCCACCGCTCGCGGACTACTATTTAAGCTCATAGCCACCTCACCATAAGTCAGGGTTTTTCCAGCCTCAATGGTCCGCATTATTTTCCACACAGATTGCTGAAATGGAGTACCTGTCGCTAAAAGAGGTATTTCAAAGTGATGATCAGGACTGTTTAAATAGCATTGAAGATGATGAACAAGACACTCAGTCAAACTGGAACTAGTAAATGACTTTTCAGTATTAACAGGAAGAAAATCAATCGAGACAACTGCCTCGTTCTGCGTTTTTATTCCTAACTGAGAGAAAGGTGTATCAATTATTGCCTGATATATTTGCATTTTAGTGATTAATGCAGAGAAACTAAAAAAGGGCGCGATTATAACGCGCCCTTTTTAAGGCAAACCGAAACATAACGTTACGATTATAGCTTTTCTTTAATACGTGCAGCACGACCTTTAAGATCACGCAAATAATACAGCTTAGCGCGCCTAACAGCACCGCGACGCTTAACAGTAACGCTATCAATCAAGGCGCTATGCGTTTGAAATACACGTTCAACACCTTCACCGTGAGAAATTTTACGAACAGTAAACGCAGAATTTAAACCACGATTACGTTTAGCAATACAAACACCTTCAAATGCCTGAAGACGCTCTCGCTCACCTTCACGTACTTTTACTTGAACAATAACTGTGTCGCCTGGATTGAATTCAGGAAATTCCGCTCGCAATTGCTCTTTTTCAAGCTGCTCAATAATGTTACTCATGACACACTCCATTTAAAATACTATATATCTTTAGATTCCTGAATATAATCATCCAGCAACCGCTGTTGTTCGTCTGACAAATTTATTTTTTGTAGCAAATCAGGTCTGCGCTCGCAGGTTCGCCCCAAACTTTGCTTCATACGCCAGTTCTCAATTGCCTTATGATCACCGCTCATAAGCACTGATGGCACCGACACACCATCGATAATTTCTGGTCGCGTGTAATGCGGGCAATCCAGCAAACCATTTGCGTGGGAATCCTGCTCTGCAGATCCCTCATGACCCAATACACCGGGCAATAATCGTGAAACCCCATCAATCATAACCATTGATGCCAGCTCACCACCACTAATCACATAATCACCGATTGACCATTCCTGATCGACTGTAGACTCTACAAATCTTTCATCTACGCCTTCATAGCGACCGTTAATCAATATTAGCCCGTCAAACTCGGCCAACTCACTCAATCCATTTTGATCAAGCTGCCTACCCTGAGGCGACAAATAAATTACTGGGCTATCCGGATTTTGCTTCTTCGCAGCATCAACTGCCTTTTTCAAAGGCGAATACTGCATCAGCATTCCCGGGCCACCACCGTAGGGGCGATCATCTATCCGGTTATGCTTGTTATCGGCGTATGTCCGCGGATTCCAGTAATGCAGTGATAAAATATCCCGCTGAACCGCCTTCCCCACTACACCGTAATCAGTGAGTGCTTCAAACATTTGCGGAAACAACGTAATAATATCTATCCGCACAATTTACTCACAAGCAGCTGGCTTAAAAATCTTCCGGCCAATCCACCTGAACTGCTTTCGCATCCAGATCGACATTCAGAACATAAACCCCTTGAATAAAAGGAATTAAGCGTTCTGCATCGCCACTTTTAATTACCATCACATCGTTCGCGACAGTAGGCATCATATAATCAATGAGGCCATAGGACTTACCGTCCATATTTATCACTTCAAGGCCAACCAGATCACGCCAGTAGTATTCGCCTTCTGACAACTTGGGCAATTCACCAACTGACACATTGATCTCAGCTTTAAGCAACGTTTCTGCGGCATTACGGTCATCATACCCCTCGAACTTAGCTACGATGCCTTTCCCGTGCCTACGGCCATCAGCAAGCTTCACTACCACTTCCTGATTTTTTTGTTTTAGCCGCCAGGTTTTATATTCTAAAATATTTTCTATCGGATCGGTGCTGGAATAAACCTTCACCCATCCTTTTATTCCGAAGACTCCATTAATAACGCCAAGCGTTATCGTATCAAGGGGAGTCTCAGATTCAGACTGACTACGCATTAGAAGCAATCACGCAAACGTTGTTACGCAGCTACTTTGCTATCTTTAACTAATTTAGCAACACGATCAGAAGGTTGTGCACCCTGAGAAATCCAGTGATCAATTCTTGCCTGATCAACATTCAAACGGACTTCCTGACCTTTCGCAGTTGGGTTAAAGAAACCAACGCGTTCAATATAACGACCATCACGACGGTTACGACTGTCTGTTACAACTAAATGATAAAATGGACGTTTTTTAGCGCCGCCACGTGCCAAACGAATTGTCACCATGTGTTTAATTCCTCAAAAAATATTGTTTTTCAGCCCAAATCAGGCATAAAAAGAGCGGCGGATTATATACAATTACTCAGCCTAGTAAAAGGCTTTTACGTAATATTCCACCTGTTTTATAAAAATACTGATATCAAGACTAACCGTAACCACTCAGATTACCTTTGATTTGCTCAAGCGCAAGGAAAAAAGCACGGTGCTCACAATAGTAAATGAGCGCTTTTGACGCCGTAATCGAACTAATCATAGGTGAGGTGAATAATTACATAGGCATGCCGCCTTGACCACCCATCGCACCTTTCATTTGCGCCATAAGGCTCTTCATTCCACCTTTGGTGCGCATTTTTTTCATCATCTTCTGCATTTGCGTAAATTGCTTCAGCATACGATTTACATCCTGAACCTGTTGCCCACAACCTGCTGCAATTCTACGTTTTCTAGAGCCTTTAATAATATCAGGCTTACGTCGCTCTTCTCGGGTCATAGACAAAATAATGGCCTGCAAACGATCCATATCTTTATTATTAATTTTATTTTTTACTTCGTCAGGAATTTGCCCCATACCTGGCAACTTATCCATAAGACCAGTCATTCCACCCATCTTGTTCATTTGCTGCATTTGAGATAAAAAGTCTTCTAAATCAAAGCCTTTTCCTTTTTTAAACTTTTTAGCAAGTTTTTCAGCTTCTTTTTTATCCAGCTTTTGTTCGGCTTCTTCAACCAGGGATAGCACATCCCCCATACCAAGAATTCGAGAAGCTACACGTTCTGGATGAAATGGCTGCAATGCATCCAGCTTTTCACCAACACCCATAAATTTTATAGGTTTACCGGTAATGTGACGAACAGAAAGTGCCGCTCCGCCTCGTGCATCACCGTCTGTTTTAGTAAGAATAACCCCAGTTAATGGCAAAGCCTCATTAAATGCTTTGGCAGTATTAGCCGCATCTTGGCCCGTCATACTATCAACCACAAACAACGTTTCTACCGGCTCTATCGCAGCATGAACCTTCGTAATCTCGCTCATCATATCTTCATCGATATGGAGACGACCCGCCGTATCTACCAATAACACGTCAATGAATTGCTTTTTCGCCGCTTTTACCGCATTTTTTGCGATCTTAACCGGGTCCTGTGTACGATCACTAGGAAAAAACTCAACCCCAACATCTTTAGCGAGGGTTTCAAGCTGATCAATCGCGGCAGGTCGATAAACGTCAATACTAACGACCATTACCGATTTCTTTTTAATTTCTCTCAGATATTTAGAGAGTTTACCGACACTAGTCGTCTTACCCGCACCCTGAAGACCCGCCATCAATATCACAGCTGGCGGCTGAGTAGAAAGATTCAGCTCTTCGTTAGCTTCGCCCATGACATGAATGAGTTCATCGTTAACGATTTTAACAAATGCCTGTCCTGGGGAAATGCTCTGAATAACATCTTCACCCATCGCTTTTTCTTTCACGCGACCGATAAACTCCCGCACTACAGGCAAGGCTACATCGGCTTCCAGCAGCGCCATACGCACGTCACGCAGCACATCTTTTATATTGTCTTCACTGATTCGACCCTGACCACGTAAACTTTTAAATGTACTGGTTAGGCGATCGCTAAGATTATCAAACATTGATTAACCTTTATTTATTTTAACTATTTGAAATCAGCACCCTATCACCAAAAATTTCTATTAACGCTGCACTTTCTATTCAAAGCGGTACGCTAAAACCCCCTTTACGGAGCTAAGATGATATGGCATGGAAAATTGGCGGCTATTATAGCTCGAAATTGCTGTCACTCTGCAATATATTGATAGAAAGTGACGGTGCTGCGGTTTTAACTTCGGTCATTATTTGGTTTTCTAGACCTGGTTTGAGGTGGGTTAGGTAAATATCCGGCTTATGCCGCAGTTTTTTAAGATCTTCAACCAACAAAGAAGGCGCGTAATGACGTGCTTTTAGAGCCAGATCATACATTGCCTCTGGAAAGGCCGTTTCAACAATAAGTACATCAAGATCATCATGAGCATTCAGGTTATTCCAGAAGCTGTCATTACTGGAAGTGTCTCCACTAAAAGCAAAACTTTTACCTTCAAATTCCACGCGATACCCGACGGCAGGCACAATATGACTGACTTCAATCATTTCATATTCATGCCCATCGATTTCAACCTTGTCATTAGGTAACATTTCAACAAATTTGACCACCGCCTTTTCAGGCGTAGGTAATTTTGTAAAATCCGGCCAGATTGTCCAGTTAAAAATATGATCCTTAATCGCGCGGATAGTAACCGGCTGAGCATGTACAATAATTGGCTCAATCAAGCTTTCAAACATACTATCCAGCAGCAAAGGTAGAAAATTAATATGGTCCAGATGAGAATGCGTAATAAAGAGATGTTTAACGGCAGACATTTCTTCTAACGTCAACTCACCAACACCGCTTCCCGCATCAATCAAGACGCTGTCATTAACCAACAATGAAGTTGTCCTTAGTCCGCGACCGACACCGCCACTACATCCTAGTATTCGTAACTTTAACAAGTACAATTCCTCTCTATCCAATCATGTAGATAGTGTTTAAAAACCGCTGCAGCGGTCAATAGCGCACATTAACTCGTCTAATTAATGGTTTACCCAGTTAAATTTAAATTATTTCAATTTTCACTTCAATGCCTGGTTCCAATGTGACATCATTTGCAATGTGTAACAATTGGAATTTTATTTAAAATGATAGACGTCATCTTTACTATTATCGGCGCCACCCTGTATATTGCCGCCACTATAGTTCTGTTCAAACAACTTACTACGCCCGAGTCAGAGAAAAACAAGCATACCGTGTTAATTCTTGGTATCACTGGTGCTATTTTTCATGCTGACATACTCGCTCGTCACATTTTTACTGATAGCGGACTACAAATGGGCATTACTCACGTAGCATCTTTGGCTACGTGGTTTGTCACCTGCCTGCTTATCATTACAGCACTCAAAAAGCCTATAGAAAATCTCGGACTTTTCATACTACCGCTGGCCGCTTTAACACTTACCCTTCAATACTTCATGCCGGTCGACCACATTGTTAACACAGCCGACCATAAAGGACTCGGGGCGCACATTGTTTTATCAATATTGGCATACAGCCTGTTGGGGCTTGCTGCCGTGCAAGCCGTGCTGCTCTCAATTAAAGAGAAACACCTACACAATCGTCGACCCGGCGGGCTGATTGCTGCGTTACCTCCACTGGAAACCATGGAGAGCCTGCTTGTTCAAATGATAGTCATTGGCTTTGCTCTGCAAACGACGTCATTAATCAGTGGTTATGTTCACCTTGAAGACATGTTTGCTCAAAACCTGGCACACAAAACCATTCTTTCAATTATTGCTTGGGCCGTATTTGCAATATTACTCACCTGCCGTAAACTCTACGGCTGGCGAGGGAAAACACTAGTTCGCTGGACAATAAGTGGATTTTTCACTCTATTGCTAGCGTACTTTGGCAGCAAATACGTCCTTGAAATCATTCTTGGACGTTAAATATACAAACTAGGCAAACACAAATCGTATTGCATTATATATAGCAAAATATGATCCAATACGTTGTTTTTGCGTTACTTTTAAAAATATTAACCTCACTCTAAAAGATAAACTGAAAAATTAGCTTATATTTTTAAAAATTCAGTGGATCAAGAGCTTGCGCTCTAAACATAACTCAGCTGATTTTTAGTTTAAACGGCTATAATTTCTAAAACTTTATGATTTTATTAAGCTAATTACCGACAATCATGATTTTAAATTGATTTAAAATAAAGCTTAGCAGCATCTAACTATTTTTCAGATTCAACGTGCTATTGCTTGCATAAATAATGCACATTATCCCTAAAACAACCTCGGAGCTCATTTTCACTTGGACGAAATCCCGTTAAGCATCCTTTTTTCTGCACTTGGATTACTATTGATATTGTCAGCTTTTTTTTCCAGCTCGGAAACCGGCCTAATGTCGCTAAACAGATATCGTTTACGCCACCTGGTCAAAAACAAACATCGCGGCGCTATGCGCGCAAATAAATTACTCGAAACACCTGACAGATTAATTGGTCTTATTTTACTGGGTAATAACTTTGTTAACATTCTAGCTTCATCTATAGCGACTATTATTGCCCTGAGAATTGGCGGTGAAGCCGCAATTGCAATCGGAGCTGGCTTGCTCACTCTGGTTATTTTAATCTTTTCGGAAGTTGCCCCAAAAACCGTTGCAGCCCGATTTCCGGAGAAAATAGCCTTTCCAGCCGCACTAATATATATCCCTCTATTAAAAATCCTTTACCCGCTAGTCTGGATCATCAATGTTATTTCTAACGGTTTAATAAAAATACTCGGCGTTAAGCTGGACAAACAAAACGACGAACACCTGAGCCCTGATGAGTTGAAAACCGTGCTGCACGAAGCGGGGACTCTAATACCCAAAAGCCATAAGGATATGTTACTCAGCATACTCAACCTTGAATCAGTCACCGTAGAAGACATCATGATCCCAAGAAACGAAGTTGTGGGTATTGACTTAAACAACGACTGGAACGATATTATCGAGCTATTAATTCATGGTCATCACACCCGCATTCCTGTTTATCGAGATGACATCAATCAAATCATAGGTGTCATACACGTAAGAAGCATCATGCATACGCTGGCACAAAAAGAACTAACGATGGAAGGTTTATTGGAGTCAACTAAAGAACCTTACTTCGTCCCTGAAGCTACGCCATTAACCACTCAACTGCTAAATTTTCAGCAAAATGATCGGCGTATTGGTCTTGTGGTTGATGAATACGGTGATATTCAGGGCCTGGTTACCCTGGAGGACATACTGGAAGAAATAGTTGGTGAGTTTACCTCAGATCCGAGCACAGCACTGAAGGATGTTCACCCGCAAAAAGACGGCTCTTTTCTTGTTGATGGCAGCGCAAATATCCGTGAATTAAATAAAACCATGCATTGGGAGCTACCATCAGATGGACCAAAAACATTCAGCGGACTAATCACCGAACACCTGGAAAATATTCCAGCCACCAACATAAGCATTAAAATAGCGGATTACCCGATAGAAATTATACAAACCCAGGGAAACAAGGTAAAAATAGCCCGCCTATTACCGGCATTAAGAGGTAAAAGTAAACCACCTCGACGATAAAACGCGCCTCTGTATTGATACTATTTAAGCTGGCAACGACCCTTACATACCGTTGATACAACAGTTTGATTACGCCCTTTTGCCTTTGCTTCATACAATGCCTGGTCGGCGGCCTCGATAAGCGATTCTACCGTATTATGACGAAGCTCAGGTTCACAACAGGCAATACCGACACTAATGGTGACATGACTCGATACCTCCGAATGCGCATGAGGCAAAGCTAACAACTCAACATGTCTCATTGACGCTTTCGCTAATTGCAACCCGCCATCCATAGTTGTATCAGGCAGCACGATAACAAACTCTTCACCACCATATCGAGCAAGCAAATCAGCCGGGCGATTTATGCCTTCTTTAAGCGCCGACACTACCGCCTTTAACGTTTCATCTCCTTTTTGATGGCCGTAATTGTCGTTGTAAGCCTTAAAATAATCAATATCAATCATGATTAATGTAATTGTGGAATTTTCCCGCACTGCACGCTTCCATTCGTTAAGCATAAACTCATCAAAACGCCGACGATTTGCAATACCTGTCAAGCCATCTAGGCAAGACAATAACTGTAATGCATTGTTACTTTCTTCCAGCTCTGCTTTAAGCTTATGTAACTCAGAAAATGCAGCATCACGCTCCAGTTTATTTAAATAACTTCTGGAATGGGCGCGAACACGAGCAATCAATTCGATTTTATCGGGTAACTTAACGATATAATCACTAGCACCAGCTGAAAATGCAGCACCTTTATCGATTGGTGTTTCAATAGATGACAAAACAATAATTGGGATGTCTTGTGTTTTTTTGTTTTGATGAAAAAAGCGGACTAACGTCATACCGTCAATATCAGGCATAACCAAATCTAACAATATAACTGTTGGCTTAACATGAATAGCCATTTCTACCGCTTTGGTAGGATCAGTAGAATAATGAAACTCAATATCGCTCTCTGAACTGAGCATGCGCCGCACCGCCTCAATAACCATCATCTGATCATCAACGACAAATACGACAATTGGTTTTATACTTAAATCAGTGATAAAGCGCTGCTCCATAAAAAATCTAATCTACAACGTAACTTCCCTGCAGTGTTTTAACTTTGTTTTTCAGCATGATACGTGTTCACCGATAAACTTAACCAGCCAACTACTGTACACCAGCTATATCGACCAGCTTTTCCAATTTCTGAACAATATCGACAAAGCCTTTGGGCGTAAATATGTCGATATTGT